>CAZTIJ010000036.1:0-14977 GCA_964613365.1 uncultured Clostridiaceae bacterium
ATCAAATCCACCAGTTCCTGCTTTTTATAGCGGTAATAGTTTTTGATCCCCAGGGTCTTGGCGATCTCTTTTAAATCCGCCAGTTTCTTTTTTTCCAATTCTTTTGCGTCCAATAGTTTCCCGCTGACAAAGGTTCTTTGGCAACGGAGTCCACCTCCTTTTAGGTTAAATGGGAAAAGAGGGAGTTTTCCTCCCTCCGTTGTTATTGATTAGTAGGCATAGTCCGGTTTCGTCCGAAGCTTATGGGTGGCTTCCACAAACCGGATGGTTCCCGTTTCCGAGCGCATAACGATGGAATGGGTTTTTGCGGTGTCGTCCCCGGTATAGACCACGCCTTTTAGCATGTCTCCATGGGTGATTCCCGTGGCCACGAAATAGGCTTCGTTCCCCTTTACCAGATCGTCCATATACAGAACCTGTTCCGTATCGAGACCCAGTCGGTCACACTGCTGTTTTTGCTCCTCCGTGGAACAAACCAGTTTCCCTTGGATCTCGCCGCCCATACACTTCATGGCCGCGGCGGTGATCACCCCTTCGGGGGCGCCGCCCACACCCATTAGGATATCCACACCGGTACCCTCAATGGCCGTAGCCAAAGCGCTGGCAATGTCTCCGTCCTGAAAGAGCTTGACCCGGGCACCGGCATCGATGCACTGCTGAATCAGATCTTTATGTCGCGGCCGGTCAATCACCGTTACGGTTAAATCCTCAATGCTTTTGTTTAAGGCTTTGGCCACACTTTGAAGATTTTTTTCCACGGGCCAGTTGATGTCGATCTTGCCCCGGGCCTTGGGCCCCACCGCAATTTTATCCATATAATAGGAAGGGGCATTCAACAGGCATCCCTTAGGGGCCATGGCAATCACCGCAATGGCATTGGGGGTGCCGTTGGCCACGGAGGTGGTGCCCTCCACAGGGTCCACGGCAATATCCACTTCCATGTCCTCCTCTTCCCAGGCGCCGACCTTCTCACCGATATAGAGCATGGGGGCTTCATCCTTTTCCCCTTCTCCGATGATTACCGTTCCTTTTATATCAATGGTGTCAAACATTTTTCGCATACCGTCCACACCGGCCTGGTCCGCCGCTTCCTTATCCCTTCGTCCCATCCAGCGGGCAGCTCCCAGAGCCGCACCTTCCGTTACCCTTACCAGATTGATAGCTAAATTCCGATCCATTTATAACACTCCTCTGCTTTGATAGATTCCCTTTGACTGTCCCTTTTGTATGTAAAAGCCTGTTGCCCGGCGGGCCGTTTCTTTCCTCATTATAGACTTTTTTCCGCCGAAAATCAAGGAATATGTTAGCCGAAATTCCAATGTAACATACTAATGGGCCGTACCATATATGTTATATACTTCCGAAATATAGTATATAAACTTTCGAAAAAAAGATACAGAGGGGAACCTCGCCCCCTCTGCAGTATTTTATTTGATCCACTTAAAAAGCTTCATTCCAATCCGCCAAAAACTTTTCAATTCCAATGTCCGTCAAGGGATGGTCCGTCATCATTTTTAAGACCTTAAAGGGTACCGTGGCCACATGGGATCCCGCTAAGGCGGCGTCGGTCACATGCAGCGGATGACGAATGCTTGCGGCGATGGTCTCGGTTTCGTATCCATAGGTATCGAAGATTCGGATAATCTCCTCCACCAGATTCATGCCCGTGGTGCCGATGTCATCCACCCGTCCCAGGAAGGGACTGACGTAGGCGGCGCCGGCTTTGGCGGCCAGCAGTGCCTGATTTGCGGAGAATACCAAGGTCACGTTCACTTTAATGCCCTTTTCTGCCAGGGCTTTGGTGGCCTTGAGCCCCTCCTTGGTCATGGGAACCTTCACCACGATATTGTCATGGATTTTCGCCAGTTCCTCTCCTTCGTCCACCATCTTATCCCCGTCCAGGGCGATGACCTCGGCGCTGATGGGACCGTCGACGATGTCCACGATCTCTTTGATCACCTGTTGAAAATCCCGGCCTTCCTTGGCGATCAAAGAGGGATTGGTGGTTACTCCGTCCAGAATCCCCCAGCTGGCCGCTTCTTTGATTTCGTCGATATTTGCGGTATCAATAAACAGTTTCATGGTTATACCTCCTTGGTATCGTTTTTTACGCTGCTCTTTATACTAGGCTATAGTCGGGGTAATAGGCTATTGTTGTTGGCTTGCCGGCATCTATTTCCCGCCATCGTTGTTCCGTCTTTGGTTCGAAAGGCGCCGAAGGCCTATTTCAGCCCAAGGATTTCCCGAGCTTCCTCGGGGGTTGCCACTTCCCGTCCCAACTCCTTGGCAATCCGTACGATTCTTTCCACCAACTGGGCGTTGGATGTTGCCAGGACCCCTTTTTCATAGTATACATTGTCCTCAAAGCCTACCCGCACATGGCCGCCGAGGATAATGGCCAGGGTGGCCAGTGGCAGTTCGTGACGACCGATGCCCGCCACGGTCCAGGTGGAACCCTCGGGAATTTTATCCACCATAAACATCAAATCCTCGGGATTTCCCGGTGCCGCTCCGGGGACCCCTAATACAAAATCAAAGTGCAAGGGTTTGCTCAGCAAGCCTTTTTTAACCAGCTTCTTGGCATTTTCGATCATTCCCCGCTCGAAGATCTCCAGCTCCGGCTTCACACCGAGCTCTTGCATTCTTTTTGCGAATTTTTCCATGTACTCTTCGGTGTTCATAAAAACATCGGGACCGAAGTTTGCGGTGCCGCAACTCAGGGTGGCCATTTCCGGCTTCAGCTCCACGGGTTGCAGCCGCTCTTCGGGACTGTGCCAAACCGCACCCCCGGTGGAGGGCTGAAAGATCACATCGCATTTTTCCTCAAGCTTTTCCTTGATCCGTCCATAGGTGTCCTTGTCCTGAGTGGGGGATCCGTCGGCTTCCCTGGCATGGACATGAACGATGGACGCTCCGCTTTGATAGCACCGATAGGCATCCTCGGCAATCTCCTCGGGAGTAATGGCCAGGGCCGGTTGAATTTCCTTGGTTACTTCCGCTCCGGTGATCGCCGCGGTGATAATTAGTTTTTCCATTATGATCGACCTCCTTATCATGTGTTTTCTTTGTTCAGTATTTATTGTGCTTTCCTATTTATTTCTATTTATTTCGCTGTTTCTCCTTGGGTACCACACAGGTTCCCGTAGCTTCGCATACGATCTCGGGAGTTTCCAGCACATCACAGGCGGAATCGTTGATGTCCGGTCTCGGTTTGATGACTTTCCTTGCGGTGAACTTCATCTTTCGGGAACTGTTTCCGCTGTGGATGATTTCCCCCTCCGCTTCAATATAGTCCCCGGCATAGACCGGTGCCTTAAATTCCACGCTTTCGTAGGCCACAAACAGGCCTTCGTCCCCGTCGTTACGGATCAACAGCTCCGTGGCCACGTCTCCGAAAAACTCCAGCATCTTCGCTCCATCCACCAGGTTCCCGCCGTAATGGGCATCGTTGGCCCCCATGCGCACTCGAATCATTGATTTCATTGTTAAAACTCCTCTCTTTCATTAGTTTTTCTCTCTGCTTTCATTATAGGCTATTTTACAGGGAAGCGCCACCATGGAAGGGGGAATTTTTCTTTTAAAGGGAAATTCCCGCCGGATCCTGTTAATAAATTCACACAATTGACGGCCCTTCCGGAATATTGCAAGGCCTTTTTCTCTCCCTCCCCCTTTATGTCCGCCTCCCAACCCTGCATTTCAGATATTTTTATTCATATCAATTTATTTTTTGGCTCCCCGGGGAGAAATAATCTGTTAATATTCCTTGATTTATAGGACCTTTATAGGGTATAATCATATAAATCCTATTAAGTTTACTGATTTTACAGATTCTTTAAACATTTGAAATTACAATTTCATGTCAATGGGATTTTAAGGAGGTGGTCAAAAAAAGAAAAATGTGTAAACCTTTTGTCGGTTATCGGCAAAAATCCAATTTTATAAGGAGGGAACGAATTTTATGGAAGTAAAACGAGAAAATTGGGGCTCCCGCTTAGGTTTTGTACTAGCCGCAGCAGGATCCGCCGTAGGACTGGGAAACATCTGGCGTTTTCCGTATCTCACCGGTGAAAACGGTGGTAGTGCATTTATTCTAATCTACTTAATCTTCATTGTGTTAATCGGTATTAATGTTATGATCGCAGAGTTTGCCTTGGGTCGAAGTACCGGGCTGGCCGCCGTAGGGGCCATTAAAACCTATTCCCATCGATTCACCTTTGTAGGTGCCATGGGAGTGCTGTCCGCCTTCTTGATCATGGGCTTTTACCCCGTAGTTGGAGGATGGTCCCTGGCCTACATTCTGGAGTCGGTCACCGGCCTTTACAGCCAAAGCCCCGAGGCCATAGACGAAACCTTCGGCGCTTTTATCACCAGTGCCACCCAGCCCCTAGCCTGGATGCTTATTTTCTTGGCTATGAACATTCTGATTGTGGCCAAGGGTATTAAGGGCGGAATCGAAAAAGCCGCCAAGGTACTGATGCCTACCTTATTCATTCTTTTAATATTCATCGCGATTCGAAGCTTAACCTTAGAGGGCGCCGGCGACGGAATTGCTTTCCTTTTCCAACCGGACTTTTCCGCCGTAACGGGACAAACCTTCTTAGCCGCCCTGGGACAGGCCTTTTTCTCCCTTAGTTTAGGAATGGGAGCCATGATCACCTACGGTTCCTACCTAAGCAAGAAAGAAACCCTGGCAGGAAACGCAGGAATCGTTACCGGCCTGGACGTAGGGGTTGCCCTATTGGCAGGTGTTGCCATGTTCCCGGCACTTTTTGCCTTCGGTTTGGAACCGGCCCAAGGTCCCGGACTGGTATTCGTAGTTATCCCCATGGTATTTGCGGAAATGGGTGGCCTGGGTACACTGTTCGGCCTACTTTTCTTCATTGCCTTATCCGTAGCAGCCCTTACTTCTTCCGTATCCCTGATGGAGGTTGTGGTTTCCTACCTGATCGACCAGCGGGATATGCAGCGTAAGAAAGCCGTATACGGAACCGGTATTGTAATGTCCATCATGGCGATCCTCGCCTCCTTATCCTTAGGAACCTTCGGTCCTATGCCTGTACTTGAAGTCGGGGTTTTCGATCTGTTCGATATCCTGTCGGATAAAGTCTTCCTGGGACTGGGCGGAATGTTTATCGCCATCGTTACCGGATGGATTGTGGATAAGGAAGTTCTTCGAAAAGAGCTTACCAATGACGGCACCGCACCCTTCGGACTATTTGAAGCTTGGCACTTCCTGATCAAGTGGGTCATCCCACCGGCGATCTTTATCGTTGCGATCTTTGGAATCATCGACATCGAGCAAACCGCCGTTATGCTTCTGGGTATCGGTATCGTTGCCGTACTGGCGATTTTCTCCAAAAAACTTCATTAAAGAGTCGATTATCTCGGAGGCGGTGTCCTCCGAGGAATGTAATAAAAAAAGGGGCTCTACCGGACTTATCCCGGAGGGCCCTTCTTTTTATGCCTTGATAAAACCCTTGATATAACCCTTGATATAACAAAGAAATGAAGAAAGTGTACCAGAGGGTCTGACCCCCTGGTACACTTTCTTCGAAGTTTTTTGATAAAATAGAATATTTTAGACCACTCTTACCCCGAGGCAGTTCGTGGAACCCGGGGTAAAAAGGGTGGCTAAACGGAAGGGTTCCCGGACATTCCCAGGATCTTTCTCTTGGCCACAAACAGGAAACTGCACTCCACCATCTCGGCGATTACCATGGCACTGGCTCCGATCAAGGCGGGGTTTTCCGGTCCGATCAAGGTTCCCAGAAGCACTGTCAGAACCAAGGTACTTAAGTTCACCATTTTTCCCACACTGACAAATTTGGTGTTTTGGCGTTTCATAAACAGTCCCCACAGGTACTGACGGATCACAAAGAAGATGGGCAGCGCCGCCATGATTTTCAACACATCGGCGGCCATGGTGCTGACCACGTCACTGGTTCCCATGATGTTGCTGAGTACAAAGTACCCCAGGGGCGTAAAACCCAGAATTCCGATGATCAGGGAAAGACTTCCCCCAATCAAGGCCGCAAAGCGCTTCACCGATTGATAGCGCTGGGGATGGTCCTTTTCTTTCAGGAAATTGATCGGCACCTGATGAAACATCATCAGAGGGGCCAGGGCCAATACCCCTACGGACCAACCCACGGCAAAGGCGGATATGGCAATTTCCGGGGCCACGGTCCGGGCAAGGCCCGCATTAATGATGGGCCGGGCGGCGGTACGAAGGGCCGCGGTCAATATCAGGGGCACAAAGAACATCATAATCATGCGGTTGTTCATTTCCTTTCGCCCTTCTTCCAGATCCCCGTTTTTCACGCTTTGCTTTTCCACGGCCTTGGGGATATCCCCCTGGCTGCGGTTCATAATGATGGTAACGGTACTGGCTTCAATAAACAGGGCGATGGCGAAGATGCCCGGGGCATAGTAGGATCCGGGCAGAAAAGTGAAATAATCCGCCAACAGCACCATAACCGCCACAAAGACCACCCGGATAAAGGTCCCGATGGTCACCACCGGGGTCATCCTCAGCTTGATGGCCACCCCTTGATAAAAATCCCTGACCGAGACAAATAAGGGGAAGAACACTAAAATTTTCAGCATGGTCTCGGCTTCGTCGAGAACCGCCCCCTCTACACCGATTAAGGTGCTCATGATCCACCGGGACAGCCCCGTAAAGGCAAAGAGGAAAAACAGTCCCACGATGATAAATCCCATAAGCCCCACAAAGCGCCGGACCTTGTGGTAACTCTCCCCGTCGGTGGTCAGGGAGGTGACCGTATGCTTAATCATGGAGACCGGGTTTTGAATCATCTGCAAAATACTTTTGGTTACGGCAAAAGCGGATATTAAAACCTCGGGGTTGGGAAACCGGGCCAAAGCCGCATTAAATAACGAGTGGGTTAAGGCAATCATGGCCTGGGTGGCTCCCAGAGGCAGGAAGAATTTCAACTGCTCCCCCATGGGTATTCCGTTTTCCTCCCGGGCCCGGGCCTTTCTTTTGGCTTCCTCCCGCCGGATGGTTATATTATCGATAGTACCAACTTCCTTTCCGCTGTTGCTGCTTATTATCCTAATTCGTGATTTTTCTGCAATCCTTCGCTATTCTAAATAGTTTCTATGAATAGTATACCATAGATTCTTTCGCCCTTCAAAGTATTTTAAAAAACGCCCCGGGAAACCTTCTCCCGAGAGCGTTGAATTGAACCTCTCATGACTGTTGAAATAAAAAACCATACCAACTTCCTTGTCCTTAGGAAAAACTGCCGTAACGGTCCCGCCGATCCAGATAAAGGTCAACAAACACCATTGTGGCGATCACCGACAGTACCAAGAGCATCAACATACTGATCAACCAGCCTGCCGGCCCCAAGGTTCCGATAATCCACTGATACAAAAAGGATAAATCCACCGTCACGTTGACGCCGGCGTCCTGCCCATTTTGCACAACCCCTGCAGGATCCAAAATATCCCCGGCGGTAATGAATCCGGCAAAGATATTCAACCCCAGTACCACCCAGAAGTTGGCCTTCACAAAGGAGATACTGTCTCCGTAGGCACTGGCCACGTCGATATCATCCACTACCAGAATGGTATCCCATAGGGTTAAAAAGATCAAAAGAACGATCAGGGCGATAAATACTATAAAGAAGATGGCAATACTTCCGGTCCGTAGCAAAAGGTAGGCCAGGGGCAGCATGACCAGCATCACACAGACCATCAAAAAGATACTTCCTCCGAAAATCCTCCATCCGAAATGTTTCATTCCCTCGAAATAATCCGCCACCTCCACCGGCTCTTCTTCATCAGGATCGTAAACCTTCTTGACCATGTAGATTTTCCCCGCCAATAAAAAGGAAGCCACCAGACCCAGAATTCCCACCATAAAAACCACCGACATCAGTCCCGCCCGGGGACCGCCCAGGGCACCTCCGAGAGTCAAAAGCAGCAAAAATCCCGTCAACAAAACTTCCATTCCCCCGGCAAACAGCAATGTCCGGTTGTTGAATAAAACCTTGAAGCTGTCTCCTATGTACTGAAATAATCCTTTTTGCATGTATCATCCCTCCTGTATCTGTTCTCTATCCCGGCGGCCTGTTATGCCGTCCCTTTTGCCGCCGAATCAATCCCCAACATTGTATCATAATTTTCTGTTTATTGGAAATCCCCTTTACTCTATTGGTATTTTCATTTCCTCTTTTTCGATTTTCCCCAAGACTTCCTTTTTTTATGCATAATTATGGGATTAATGCCGATATATATAATACACCAAACAATAATTAAAGAAAGGAGGAATGACCGATGAAAATCCATCCCGGAAACAGCCCGGAAAACCTTTATCCTGTTAACCGAAATGCCAAGGAAAAACTATCCTCAAAGCAGGAGGCGGCACCCACAAAAAAGGATGGTTCCCCACCTTCGGAAAAAGCGAATAAAAAGAGTCCTTCCCAGGGCTACGCCGTGGACGGCAAGCGTATGGATGCCCTGCTAAAGGAACAGTCCCTATTGGAAAATCAATTTCGACGAATGATTTTTGACCTGCTGGAACGCCAGGGTTATGCGCTAAACACTCTGGAGGGTATGACCCCCGAGGAAATCGAAAACCTTGAGATTTCCGTGGACGACGAAGCCCGCCAGGAGGCTTTGGACTTAATCGGCCCCGATGGCCCCTATGGGGTGGAGGCCACCAGTGATCGGATCATCGAGTTCGCCAAGGTATTGGCTAATAAGGATCCGTCCCGACTCCCCGCCCTTCGAGAAGCCATCGAGAAGGGGTTTGACCAGGCGAAAAATATGTTGGGAGGCAGTCTGCCGGAGATCTCCACAAAAACCCACGCCAGAACCATGGAAAAGTTTGATGCCTTGGAAGCCCAGCTGAAAGATCACAGCAAAGGGAGCGGTGACAACAAGTGAAAAAAGTCGGTACCCGGGAGCGTAGATCTCAGGTGCCGACTGTTTTTTTAATTTTCAAAGGTTCCCGTTACCACAACTTCTTTTTCCCGGATCATCACTTGCCCTAAGGCAATCACAGTGTCAATATCCAAAGATTCGCCCTCCAAGAGAACCAAATCCCCGTCGAAGCCTTTTTTGATTTCCCCTTTGCCTTTGAGCTTTAGGATCGTAGCCGGATTTTTCGTAATGACCCCTAAGGCTGTGGTAAGGTCTAGATCCTCTTGAAGCACGGCGTCCCGAACCTCTTGGAAAAGAGAGGTAACCTTGCCCACCTGCAGTCCGATATAGTTTCCCTGTTCGTCAAAGTCCGGAAGGCTGCCCTGGCCGTCGGAGCTGAAGGTAATCTGTTCCAGCTTGATCCCTTCCTTAAGGGCTCTTTTCAAAGCCTTAGAGCATTTCCGCTCCCCCTCCTCTAAAAACTTCTTCGTGGTGGAGGTGGTAAAATCCATGAGCCCTCCTTTTTTTCCGTAGGCAATGGCCTTTTGAAAAAGCTCCTCATCCCGGTTCATATGGGTGGGAAGAAACTGGGCCGCAGGGATTTCCGTCTTTTCCATGATTTCTTCAAGGTCCCTAAGACCCCGGGGGCCGCTTCCCAGATGGATGTTCACCACCCCGGATTTTCCCGATAGGATGCCCCCTACCCTGGCCTCCGCCGTCAGTCTTTCCAACTCTTCTACCGTGGGCTGGGAGGAACGATGGTCCGACAGCGCAATCTCCCCAACGCCGATAATTTTATCAATCAAAATCAAATCCTCCTGAATGGAACCCGTGGTGGTACGAACCGGCACCTGATAGGATCCGGTGTAACAGAAAGCGGAAATTCCTTCCTCTTCGAGACCTCGAGCCTTGGCGACCAGGGATTTCATATCCCGGGTGAACCCGTCGGTGCCAAGGCATCCCACCACCGTGGTTACCCCCCCTTGGGTAATATCCGTCAGCATAATTTCCGGTGTGCGGGTTTTAAATCCCCCTTCACCGCCGCCACCCAACAGATGTACATGGGAGTCGATAAATCCCGGCACCACTTTTTTCCCGGCGGCATCAATCACTTCCACCTCCAAACCTTCCGGGACGGGGATGTTTTTCTCAATCATAGCGATTTTTGTGCCCGCAAGGAGAATATCCTTTTTCCCCAGGTAATCAGGACCGAATACTTCGCCGTTTTTTATAAGGGTTAGCATGATCTCACTCCATTTCCAATTAGATTTTCAGGATTTTCGGGGTTTGTTTCCGTCCCCCGGTCACTCTTTTCTACCGGTACAAAATAGCGTTCAGTTCCTTGGACAGATCGGCGCCGACTTTGGCGTTATTATATAACAGGGACCCGTTGCTTTTGATCCAGGCCTCCCCCACATTGCTTTTGATGCGGTTATGAAGGTAGGCGGTCCAGGCCTTTCCCTGGATGTTTTCCTTTTTCCCTTCCAAAAACCCTTCCTCGATGCTGCGGTCAATCACCGCCTGGTCCAGGGCATCCTCCTTGGGGATGGGATTGGCCGCCACCACTCCGCCTTTTAAGCCCAGGGCCCATTTGAATTTAATGGCCAGGGCCAGCTCCTTTTCATCTTCTACGAAGGTATTGACGCCGTAGCCGCTGGTTGCGGTATAAAAGGCGGGAAACCGGCCGGTGCCGTAGCCGATCACCGGCACCCCTTTGCTCTCTAAGACCTCTAAGGTTCGGCCGATGTCCTGGGTGGGCTTTACCCCGGCGCAGACCACGGCCACGTTGGTCCGACTCAGCTCTTCTAAGTCAGCGGATACATCAAAGGTGGTTTCCGCACCGCAGTGCACCCCGCCGATGGCGCCGGTGACAAAGACTTTGATCTTTGCCAGGTCCGCCAGCACCATGGTGGCGGCCACCGTGGTGGCGCCGTGTTCTTCCCGGGCAAGGATCATGGGGATATCCCGACGGCTGGCTTTTTTTATCTCCGAGGACTTTCCCAAAAACTCCAGCTCCTCTTTGCTGAGGCCGATTTTAATCCGGCCGTTGATAATCGCTATGGTTGCGGGGACCGCTCCCCGGGATCGGATCACCTCTCCCACCTTTTTTACAATCTCTATGTTCTCCGGGTAGGGAAGATTATGGGAAAGGATGGTGGATTCCAGGGCCACCACCGGCGCTCCGTCCAATAAAGCGTTTTTTACATCCTTTGCGTATTCCAGGTATCGATCAATTCTCATCAAATCACCCTTTCAGCCATACGGTTTTCTCTATATTTACCCCCTCTAGCCCATTAAAATCATAAAGGCAAAGGGCACCACCAATTTTATGGACATGATCCGACCCAAGTGAAGCATGGACACGATAAAGGGATTCTTATCGTATTTGATCGCCAAGGTACTCATCACCGTAAATCCCGCCGGGGCCGCCGCCAAAAAGCAGGTGGGAAAGTCCCAGTCCGTAATTCTCTCAAGGATCTTCGCCACAAGGATGGAAGTTCCGAATACCACCACCGTGGACAGTACCACCGGCAGTACCAACTCTCCCGAGGTCAGCATATCCACCGTCTCTCTGGAAAAATTATCGGAGATGGTAATGGCAATCCCGATGAGCAAAAACTCGAAGGTAAAGGAGGAAGGAGGCTTGATCCGAACCCCGTACACCGAGGCCGCCGCAATAAAAACCATGGATCCCACCATGCCCCCCGCCGGCACTCCCAGATGGTAAAACACATATCCTCCCAGGGCCGCCACACCAATGGACACCCCCCGGATCCTAAAGCTGGACAGGAACTTTTCCCGGCTGGAAAATAACGTCTTCAGCTTTTGACGAAAGCGCTTCATATCCTTCCTGTAGGGTTCCAAAAAAGCCGGGGAATTCTGTTTTTTCTCTGTTGCAGCGGTATGCGCCTGGGTTTTTTCTCCCCGGGTCATAAAGCGCTTAAAGATGACGGGAAACAAAAACATCGTCGCCATCATCCGAACCGTATGCATAATCACCACCGCAGTGATATCCGCCGAGGTTTCCATGGATAATATGGTCATTTCCGGAAGCCCTCCCATGCTGGAGGAAAGGATGGACGTAAAAAAATCCAGTTCCGTAACCCTGTACAGTCCATAGCCGGAACCGAAGACGATAAGCATGGTCCAGGCGATGATCACCATCGCTGGCTTAAACAGGGAGTGTAAATCCTTTATGGTCTCCCGGGTAACCTTGGATCCGATAAAAATCCCCAAAATAATCTGGACAATGGGAGAGATAAAACCCGGGGCGTAGGGAATATCCACCTCCAGAACCCTTAGTCCTCCGATAAATACCAAAGTCCCTAAAATCCCCGGTACGGGCAGTTTCAATAGGGAAAATACCAACCACCCTCCTGCGCCGATGGAAAAAAGCAGCAGGGTATCGGCCATAATCCCTATTCCTTCTTCAATCATATCAAGTCTCCTTTCCCTATATATAAACCCGGTGCTACGACCCTCTTTCGGTTTCATCGCCACGGATTCTTTCCTATACTTCGCCAACCTAAATAGTATAACATATCCCCGCCCTTTTTTTCTCCCTTCCCCCATGAAAAAAACCGGGAAGGTTTCCCTCCCCGGTGATCCATTGCTTAAATCCTCACTGCGCCGGTTCATACCGCCTTTTTCCGCTCTCTTTTTCTTCGGTACATATGCCGGTCGGCCTTTTCCATCATTTCCTCAATGCTGTCCACTTCCTCGGTGGCGGTATGAATCCCTAAAGAAATCCCGCAGCCGACGCCCTTCTTTCTCAGGGCCCCCGCATCCTTTTCCATACGCTCCATTACGATTTTCCCCTGGGCCTCCGTGGTTTTCGGCAGCAGCATCACAAACTCATCCCCACCCATACGGCATACCAGGTCTTCCTTTCGACAATTCCTTTTCAATACTCGGGCCACAGCCCCTAAAATCCAGTCTCCCCGTAGATGGCCATGGTGATCGTTGATTTTTTTCAAATCATCGATGTCCCCCACAATCATACTTAAGGGATAGTTGTCTTTTTCCAGGTACTTCGGTACCTGTTCCTGGAAATAGTCCCGATTATGAAGCCCCGTCAACACGTCTTTAAAACGAAGACTCCGTAGTCGGTTTTCCGTTCGCTTTCGTTCCGTGATGTCCTGACAGCTGAGCACCGCTCCCGTACTCTCTCCCCCTTCGTCGTAGAGATGTTTCACCTGGGCCGCAAGGTATACGTAATAACCATCCTTATGTAAAAACCGCCCTTCGATTTTTCGGTGGTTCTCCCGGCTCCGGTTAAATTCCCTGAGTACCCCGTTTTTATCCTCGGGATGAACAAAGTCCAAAATCGCTTTTCCTTTGATTTCCTGGTCCCCATAACACAAAAACCGGTTAATGGATGGAGTGATGTACTGAACCCTTCCCTTTTCATCGAGAATCAGGATCAAATCCATCACGTTCTCTGCAATGGTTTTCATCCATCGGATTTCCTGACTTTCCCGCTCTCTTTGAAGATGGATCCGTTCAAAGACAGCGGCCAAAAGCACTAAAACCCCTCCTGCCATAAGAATCATCCATACCTGCTGCAAATCCTGATTTCCAAAAGACATACTTACGATTTCCCCCATTGGTCTCCTCCTTACATAATCCCCTTATTATGCGGAATGCCAAACCTTCCCCTATTATCTTCTATGTTGTTTTCTTTAATTATACCGCTTCTGCCACTTCCGATTATAAAAGTTATAAAAATAGGTCCAAAGTCACCCTTTTGTCTATTTTATCATAAGACCCTTCCCTTATATAGGGTTTTTACTATAATTTTTTGATTATTTTTTCCAACTCTGGGGATTTCCGATTCCCAGCCAGGCACTCCGCTTCCCAGGACGTTTTCCCGCACCGCAGGACCGCCGTACCCTTTAGGAAGATGCTTTTCCCGGAAAAATATAAAAAAAGAGGACACCCTGTGGATCCCGGTGTCCTCCCTGTAGTATGATTTTTTACTCTGTCACGCTGTCCGCGGTTGAGGTTTCCCCTCGGTTTAAAAAGGCGTTTAGGGCAACCCCGACGATGGCGGCCAGGCTTAGGCCGGTGATTTGCACCCCTTCGGTTACGGGGATTCCGATCACGATGCCGGTGTAGGTTTCAACATAGCTGGTTCCAAGGCCTAAAAGCAGAATGCTTCCAATGATTACAAGATTTTTCTTTTGAAAGGCCACGTCCCTGTTTTTCTTTAGGGTTTTCACTCCCACCAAAGCGATCATGGTAAAGAGCATCAGGCTGATGCCTCCCATTACCGCCACGGGAATGGAGGTCAGCACCCCGCCGACCCTTGCCACAAAACCCAAAAGGATGGCAAAGACGGCGGCGATCCGTAGTACCGCCGGGTCGTAGTTCTTGGTGATGGCCAGTACTCCGGTGTTCTCACCGTAGGTGGTGTTCGCCGGTCCGCCGATCATGCTTGCAAATAACGTGGCGATTCCGTCTCCCAGCAAAGTCCGGTTCAGTCCCGGATCTTTGATAAAGTTCTTTCCCACCACTTCTCCGTTGGTGGTGATGTCGCCGATGTGTTCCATGAATACCGCCAGAACCACCGGAGCGATGATCAGGATGGCGCCGATGTCAAACTTCGGTGTGGTGAAATTCGGCATTTGTACCAGGCTTGATTCGGTGATGACGGTGGTATCCACAATGCCTCCCATGGCCAGGGCTACGAGGTACCCTGTGGCTACGGCGATTAAAATCGATAACTGCTTCGAGAATCCTTTTCCGAACTTCGTTACCCCCAAGGCGGTTCCCAGGGTCAGTGCCGCAAGGCCGAATCCGTAGGAGGCCATATCAATGGCTACGGGAACTAAACTTAGGCCGATGACAATGATCATCGGTCCCACCACCTGGGCCGGTAAGTACTTTCGAATTCTTCCGATGCCGATTTTCTTAATCAATAGGGACAGGATCACGTAAATCCCTCCCGCCACCATCAGCCCTCCCTGGGCATAGGCTAAGTCCCCATAGGTGTTAGCCACATACAGAATTACTGGGATAAAGGCGAAGGAAGACCCTAAAAAAACCGGTACCTTTCCCTTTGTTACCAAATGAAATAACAAAG
>CAZTIJ010000037.1:0-14712 GCA_964613365.1 uncultured Clostridiaceae bacterium
GGCTGTACCTTCGAAGTGTTTGGCTCCCGGGGATCCTCTATCTTATGGGGGGACTGATTTTTGGAGGAAGTGCAGAGAAAGAAGGATTTGTTGAGCTACTGTACTCTCTACCCTACGGTCTGGCTGCATTGTTTCTCCTAACCTTTATCACCTGGCGGGGAAATTTTGTCGCCATGGAGGTAGAGGGAATGATCGACGTCAGCTTCCGTATGGAATCCGGGGTGGGACGGATCAATCTACTGTTGATTCTTAGCCCTCTAGTCCTGGTGTTTGTACCGGCTTACCTGCTTTATCCTGTGGCTCTGGCCATGGTGCTTTTCGGACTCAGACTTTTTCGGTCCGAAGAATCCTGCTTAGAGTTGGGCGGGGTTAGCCGGAATGTTGAAGAACGATACCCAAAATGGTTTAAATGGAGCCTTGGAGATCAAAAGCTGACGAAATCCGAAAAAACGGAAAATATGAAAAGTCCCCTGCTTCGTTACTATAAGTTTTTAGAGTGGGAGGAGCACCGAAATCCCTTACCCTCCTATCTGATTATTTTAAGCACCGTGCTTTTTATAGTAACCATCTATTACGGATTAATGGGCTATTTTTCCGAAGAACCCTCCGTATCGGAACGGGGAATGGTGCTTGGCATGCTGATCGGCTATGGGACCTTCTTTTTGCAACATATGGGGATGAGCGGGGACGGCAACGAGCGGGCCTTGCTGTTGCCCTTGAAAACCAGGGAAAAAGCCATAGGGGAATTTCTTCACCGATTTCTTCGTCCCACCTTGTATTTAATAATAAATAGCGTGATTGTCAGTGGGATCCTCGGGCTGAGCCATGTTTTTTTACATCGCTTTTTTTCGGGGCAGGAAGTTTCCCTGCTCCCCCTAATTACGGAAAGCATCTATTACGCCCTTCGATTACTGCCCCTGTGGATTGCGGCCTTTAGTATGGGAGAAGGGATTGTAAAGGCTGTTACCCTTTTGGTACAGCGATTAGGATTCCACCAAATCCGTGGTTTTGTTTTCGCCGGTTATTTTTTCCTTTACCTGATCCCCTTAGGACTCAGTATCTTCTTCTATGAAAATTTCATCGCAAAGATGGCCACCTATACAGGGGCCCTGGCGATATTGGTGTACCTGGCCATATTTACCCTCAGTCGATGGGGGATTTATCAAATGTCTAAAAGAATGCAGGTGATCGGCCAATGAAAAGGGATTTTAAGGAGGGCCTCACCATCTATAAGCAGATTGCCCTTAATCTGGAGACCGATATTTTAGAAGGAAAACTGGTGGCGGGAGACCGCCTCCCTTCCCTTCGGGAAAGCGCCGTGGACATGGAGGTAAACATCAATACCATTATGCGGGGGTACAATCTGTTGGAGGAGGAGGGAATCCTGGTGAAAAAGCGGGGACTGGGATTCTTTGTAACCGAGGATGCCCTGGAAATTATCCGGGGAAAACGACGGCAGAACTTTTACGAAGAGACCCTTCCCGAGTTATACCAAACCATGAAGCGCCTGGATATCTCCCTGGAGGATCTGGTCCTAGCCCTGAAACATCAAAAGGAAAAGGAAGACGAGAATAAATCATGACAAAAGCATGCTACAGGGGGTGACAACAACTCCATCCCCTGTCACCCCCTGTCACTCCGGTCGCGGATCTCCGTCTAAAGACGGAGGGAAAAAAGACCGGTGACCGATGGACATCGTTAAAAAATAAGCTACAATCAATGGAGGAAATGAGAAAGACAAAGGAGGAAAAGGAATGCAATTGGAGATCAAAAATTTAACCAAAAGCTTCGGAGACACTCAGGTACTCCACGGCATAAGTTTTGAAGTGGAAAGCGGCAAGGCCCTGGGGTTTCTAGGTAGAAACGGAGCGGGAAAGACCACCACCCTTCGGATCTTAATGAATTTGTTCAAACAAAACCAAGGGGAGATCATTATGGACGGGAAGCCCTTTAAGGTACAGGATCATCAAATCGGGTATCTACCCGAAGAACGGGGACTTTATCCGAAGAAGAAGGTCATAGAACAGGTGATTTACTTCGGGGAGTTAAGAGGCCTGGGCCGTAAAAAAGCCAAGGAGAACGCCGATGTTTGGCTGGAACGTTTGGGGGTTACCCAATATCGAAACAAAAAGCTGGAGTCTCTGTCCAAGGGAAATCAGCAAAAGGTTCAGCTGGCGGAAACCTTTATCTGTGATCCGGAAATCGTGGTGCTGGACGAACCCTTCAGCGGTCTGGATCCCGTCAATGCCCAGATTTTAAAGGACATTATTCGGGAACAGATTGAAAAGAAGAAGCTGGTAATATTTTCTAGTCACCAGATGGGTTATATTGAGGAATTCTGTAAGGACATCGCTCTGATTCATCAAGGAAAAGTGGTCCTAAAGGGGAACCTGAAGGATATTAAACGGACCTATGGAATGAACCGATTGACCTTACGGGACGGAGAGCGTTCTAATGAAGAGCTTCAGGAAATCCTACGAAAAGAGATGGGCTCCCTGCTCCGATCGGTGGAAAAGGGAAAGGAACAGTTAATCATCGAGTTGGGAGCGGGGAAAGAGAAGAAGGAGTTTTTACAACGGGCCCTGGACTTGGGTTTGGATATTGAAGGCTTTGGAGTATACGAACCCACCCTAGAAGATATTTTTGTGGAAAAGGCCGGTGATATTGCATGAAAAATCTATGGATTGTATTGAAATTTGAAATTATGAACTTTTATAAAAATAAGAGCTTTATCATCGCCACGGCAGTGATCTGTGGATTGTTGGTGGTTGGAATGTCTCTACCCACCATCCGGGATGCCTTTTTCTCCTCTGAAGAGGAAAGTACCGCCGGGGAGGAAGGTTATGTATCCGACCGGGAGTTCGGATTTATCAACAATATGGGAGAAGACTTCGACGCTGAAACCCTACTGGGAATTTTCCAAGGGGGAGAATTATCGGAGTTTGAAACTAGGGAGGCTTTGGAAGAAGAGGTGGACGGCGGATCTCTGGAAGCGGGGTTTGTGATTACGTCCCCTACGGAGTATCAACATATCATCCGTAACAATGAGATGACGGGCTCCTCTCACTTCGCCTTTGAACAGGCATTTCAGGAAACCTACCGAAGAAGCGGATTTGAAGCCCTGGGTATTGAATACGAAGCGGTGGAAACCCTGGTCCATGCACCGGTCCAACGGGATACCGTGGTGCTCGGCACCGACAGTGCGGCGAACTATCTATATACCTATATTCTAGTCTTCGGACTGTATTTTGTAATTATTGTCTACGGACAGCTGGTGGCCACCTCCGTGGCCAGTGAAAAGAGCAACCGGGCCATGGAAGTGTTGGTTACCAGTACGAAAACCGAAAATCTGATTTTTGGAAAGGTCTTCGGCGGCGCCATTGCCGGAGCCAGTCAGCTGGCTCTGATCATTGCCACGGCCATGCTGGCCTATCAGGCCAACCGCAGTGCCTGGGACGGGGCCTTGGACTTCGTCTTTGATATTCCTCTGAGCATTTTGGGCAGTTTTGCGGCCTTCGGTCTATTGGGATACCTGTTCTTCCTGTTTTTGTTCGGTGCCTTGGGAGCACTGGTATCCAGAACCGAAGACGTAAGCACCAGCGTTACTCCCATTACCATTATCTTTGTGGCGGTATTTGCCATCTCCGTTATGGGTATGCAAAACACCGAAGGAATGCTGTTACAAGTAGCCTCCTTTATTCCTTTCAGCTCCTTTATGGCTATGTTTGTTCGGGTTTCCATGGGAACCGTGGCCAACTGGGAAGTGGCCCTTTCCCTGGGTATTCTGTTGGCCACCACCCTGTTTACCGGTTGGCTGGCCGCAAAGATTTACCGTATGGGCACCTTGATGTACGGTAACCCTGTGAAGTTGACGAAGGTATTTAAAATGCTCTTTCGTTCCCCAGAGTAGTCTTCCGTAGGAACGTATTCAGTGGCGGACTTCATCGCTTATTTGTTGTGGTTCCGGCCTTGCTTCACCAAAGAGTATGACAAATGTCATCGGCAAAAGTGACGGAGGGCACTCACGACCGGGCTGTAAACCTGTTACAATGAACTTGGAAAATGAAATAACAACAAAGATTAAAAGAAAAAGTCTTAGAAACCGTCGCTGAAATGGACGAAGGAAAAGGAGAGAGGCATGATGACAACAAAAGAAGATGCTTTAATCACCCCGGTGAACAAAAACGAGCGGATGGACATCCTGGATATCCTCCGGGGATTTGCGATTTTCGGGATTCTTGTGGTAAACATTATTGGAATGGCAGGACCGGTCTGGCTTCCCGGCTATGAGGCTCCGGCACTTGCCTGGTATGATCGTTTAGCGGAGACGATGGTGAACTTTCTGGCCACGGGAAAATTCTACGTGATTTTTTCCTTTCTTTTTGGACTCGGTTTTTCCATACAAATGCTCCGAGCCGAGGAAAAGGGCAGGAAATTACGGTCCTTTTACCCTCGAAGGCTGTTGATCATGTTCGCCTTCGGAGTGCTCCACGCCGTGTTTTTTTTCATCGGTGACATTTTACGATTGTACGCAATTTTAGGATTTTTGCTACTGGTATTTCGAAAGAGAAGCAACCGTACATTGATCATCTGGGCGTTGATTTTTCTGCTGTTAAACTTCGGAGCCATAGGCCTGGCAGGAGGCCCCTTAGCTGATGCCGGTGAGGTGCCCGAGCAGTTCAATGTTTTAGAAATCGCCAGGGAGATCTACACCGAAGGTTCTTTTTTACAGGTATCCCTCTTTCAACTGGGGACCTCTTTCATCGCCTTTTTTTCCATGACCCTGTCCCAGGGCGGCACGGTAATGGCTCTATTTTTGATGGGGTTATTGGCGGGACGACAGAGGATTTTTCAGAACTTATCGAAGCACCGGGAAACCTTTAAAAAAGTCTTTGTTTGGAGTTTGCTATTGGGAATCCTACTGAACGCCGCCTTTATCATTTTTGCCCAGTCCCCCTGGATTTCCAGTTTCTCCTGGATCATCGGAGCGCCGATTCTAGGCACGGCCTATGTTACGGGATTATCCCTGCTTCGTTTGAACAAGGGTGGAGCGCGATGGCTGCAACCCATTGGGAATGTAGGGCGCATGGCGTTGACGAATTACTTGATGCATTCGGTGATCGGCGCCCTTATTTTTAACGGTTACGCCCTGGGACTGTATGAGCAGGTGGGTCCTCTGGGATTATGGGGGATCACCATCGGCGTGTACCTGGCCCAAATTCCCGTTAGCACCTGGTGGCTTTCGAAGTATCACTTCGGTCCCATGGAATGGTTGTGGCGGGCATTGACCTACAAACAGCGTCCGCCCTTTGTGAAAAAAGCCCATGGAGAGAAAGAGGCTTTTGCCTCCCCTCGTCGTTCTTAGAAAAGATAAAGGTTCCTTTCCCTCACAGAAAAAACGGTCCTAAGACATAGGACCGTTTTTTCTGTGAGGGAAATTCGTAGCGGAAAAAGTCTCCTCGGAGATATCAAACAGTTTGCTGATGACCTGGTACCGATTGGAAACCCCCATCTTTTCGAAAATTGTTGAAAGCTGATTTCGTATGGTGTAGGTAGAGATATTAAAGGCTTGGGCAATCTCTTTGTTGCTCATACCTCGGCAGACATAGCTTGCGATGGCTTTTTCATTTTTGGTTAAGTTGAATCGGTGGATATTCTCCAAAGCCGGGGAGGGACATTGGCTAAGGTTTTGAATTTTCATGAGATGGAGCAGATAAACCAGCACCCGCTGTAAGGATTTCTCCACATATTCGGGAAGTCTTAATAAAGATAGATCCTCAAAGAGGAGTATCAGCAGATCACCTTCGGCGTTCATACAGAATAAGCCCATATCATGGTCGAGTTCTTTCTTGAAAAAATCATAGGTTCCTTTTTCCATTTCCGGATCCCATAGGGCGGGAATTTTTTTCAGGGCTTCATTAAGGGCCGGTTGCTTGTTCAGGTTAACGGGGATATCCCTCAATAAATCCTTGGACTCCCGGCGGTAGGGATTAAAGTAGTAAAGGCCGTGGTTTGTTGAAGGAAACTGCTCCTTTCCGATTTTTCCGATAAGGGATATGACCCGGGAATAGGAAGGGGCCAACATGATGGCATCCCAATCGTCCAGGTACTGTTGCTCTTTGGAAATCCGTTGTTGGACATCCATAGCCTCGGCTTTCAGTTTTGTGTTTTCTTCCATCAGGGAGGCACAGATCTTTTGGGTTTCGTCATTGTCCATGGCATCCTGAATTCCATCGTAATGACAGAGATTAAAATACCTTTCGGATTTCAATGCAATACATCGTTTTAGAAAATCATTCTCCGATTCCCGCTCTCCCAGGTCGGCGTACAGGTCGGATAATTTCGATGTTACGAGAAGCTCCAGGGAATGGTTGTTGAACTTTTCACTTAACCCGAGGGCCTCCAGCAACCGTTTTTTCGCCCGGGACATACTCCCCCATTGTTTTTCATAGTCACTATAGGCAGTGTTAACCAGGATCGTCATTCGGGTGGAATTTATACTTTTAAGGAAATTTTCCCCTTGTTCCAGGTGGTATTTGGCCTGGGCATGGTTATGTAGGTGGAGCAATACTGCAGACCGGGTCAGATGATAATTGATATGGTCCACCGGTGGAAACTTGGAAGTCATATGCTTTTCTCCTTCCTTAAGGGCGGAAAGGCTGTTTCCCAGATCTTTTTTTCGAAAATAGAGGTGGCTTAACCGTATGTAGGCCTTGGCCCGTAGCCTTTGATGATGGGTTTTCCCGGCATGCTCGAGGGCAATGTAGGCGAAATTCCGGGCATTTTCATGGAACTCCAAATAAGTTAAAATATCACAGAGATTCATGGCTTGAATGGCAATCATTTTGGAATCCTTCAGAGACCGGGCGTGGGCATATCCCTTCTTAAAGTAATGCAGAGCGTTATAATAATCGTTAAGATGGTCATAGGCAATGGCGATTAAATTATAGCTGTGAATCATGTTTTTTTCATCCTGTAACCTTTCGGAGGCTTCCTTTAACTGGTAACCCAGAGATTTCACCATTTGGAAGTTTTCAATAAAGGCCATGGCACAACCCTTGTAGTAAATGGCCTTCAGATGAATTTCCCGGGATAAAGAATCTTTGCGGTTTAGCAATCGGTCAATTTTTTCGAAGGATTCTTTCGGTCTTTGTTGAAGTTCTGCACCGATTTCTTCCAGGGCTTGTAAGGTGGACTGTTCATGCATGTTGAAAAACTCCTTAAAATGTATTTGTAAAAATTATGACAGTGATATTCCACGAATGGATGAGAAAACTGCAATTGTCGAACAATTGAAACAAAAGGCATAGATAAATATATCATAAGGGGCGGTTCAAAGCAATAGAATTAAGCCCATGGCCAGGAAAAGTACGATTGTACCCGGGGGTTTGTACAAAGGCACCATTGTGAAAAATCCTTCAATAGGCTAAAGTAGAAAGAGGGGATAGGGCCAGGGTTTTGAAGGAGATTTTTTCAAAAAATGTACTAAAGGTATCCGGGAATATTGTCGAAGGATTAACAAGGGTAGTGCAAAGCCCAGTCTTTTATAATAGCCGGGGGAGCGCCCAAGAGGGCGATGAGAAGTTGGAATATTCTAAAAACAGCTGGAAGGAGAAGACAAATGAATTTCTTAGAATTAAAGGCCTCGGGACAGACGGAAAGGGATCATCGAATTATTGAAAATATGCTAAAGGAATCGGAGTACACTTTCACTCGAAATATGGGAGAAATCCTTTCTATTCCCGTAAACAACCACAATTATTATCATGGCAGGAAAAGTATGCTTATGGATTGGAAGGAGGAGGTTTTCGGAGCCTACGCCGCTTATGGTTTTTTTCTTTACTGTTACAATTACCACTTTCCAAAATCGAAGGATATGGAAAGGGTCTTTGAGATGTTGATGAACACCTTAGTAGGGAATTTGATTGAAGAACAACAGGGTCTAAAATTGAGTAGAACCCTTGAGTAAATGCGAAAGAACATTGGGATTTCGGAGAAGTTTTACCACTCCCTGGTTAAGTATTTGATTGCCCGGCAAGAAGAAATCGCCAGGTTGCAATTCGAGTATCCCTGTCGTTGAAGGTAATAGGATTTAATGAATTAGTATTACATATATACTACTTATTAAAGGAGGCAGAATGATGAAAAGTATTAAGGTGAAAATGATTGTTTATGTGTCTGCAATAATCCTTGTGGTGGTTCTGGGAATGGGGGTTCTTAGCAGTATTACGGCGGGAAACCTGATTACCGACGAAGTGGAAAGGGCTCTTGAGACCCAGTCAGAAGAAGTAGGGGAGTTGATTGCCAGTGAACTTCAGGGATATTTCAATGTTCTTGAGACCTACGCCAGCAGCCCCGGTATTACGGGGATGCGTTTTAGTGAACAGCGCTCTTTAATGAATACCCAAAGAGAGCGTAGCGACTTTATCGGTATCGGCGTAGTATCCCCCGACGGCACCACCCGCTATGCGGATGGAGAAACGGCGGATCTGGGGGATCGGGATTACGTGATTCAAGCCTTTGAGGGAGAAACCAATGTATCCGATGTGATCATCAGTCGGGTGACCGGAGGGCCGGTAGTGATGATGGCAACCCCGATTTCCCAAGGGGGAGATGTCGTCGGCGTAATGGTGGGCCGACTGGAAGGGGATTTCTTAAGTGAGCTGATTGACGGAAAAGGCTACGGTGATGTGGGCCATGCCTATATTTTAAGCGCCGACGGTACCACCCAGGCCCATCGGGATCGAGATCGAGTGCTGAATCAAGAAAATCCCATTGAATTAGGGGAAGAGAACCCGGACCTGGCGGTGGTGGGGGAAAATGCGGAAATAATGATCGCTGAAGCCCGGGGGATCGTCAATTATGACTTTCAGGGAAGGAGTTTGTACGCCGGTTTTGCCGAAGTCCCTAATACGGAGTGGACGATGGTGGTGACGGCGGACGAGTCTGAAGTGTTAGGGTCCGTGGGACAACTGCAACGGAATATGACCATGATGGGAGCCGGATTTTTGGTGGTGGGTATTGTGGCCGCATCAATCCTTGGAAATTCCTTTACCAAACCGATTATCGCCGTAAAGGACCGACTGAAGGCAATGGCGGATTACGACCTTCGCATGTCCGAAGCTTCCGAGGCATTGAAATACGCCGAGCGAAGGGACGAAATCGGAGAGATGATTCGAGCGGGAGGAGAAATGCAGGGCAATATGGTGACCCTGGTAAAGGATATAGCCGGGGCGGCGGAGAACGTGGCCGCATCTTCCCAGCAGCTGACCGCAACCTCTGAGGAGTCCTCCAAAGCGGCGGATGAGGTGGCGAAAACCATCGAGGACATGGCCAAGGGTGCCGGGGATCAGGCCAGGGATACGGAAGAGGGCGCCGCTAATATCAATTTACTGGGTAAAATCATAGAGAAGGACCAAGGATTTATGGGGGAGGTGAACGGAGAAATTGAAACCGTGGACCGATACCAATCCTCAGGACATCAGGCGATGCGAGAGTTGGTGGAGATCACCGATAAAAACCGAAAAGCTACGGAGGATGTAGCCCTGGTGATCAAAGACACCAAAGACAGCACGGAAAAAATCGAAACCGCCAGCGGGATGATCCGAAACATTGCGGAACAGACCAACCTTCTTGCCCTTAATGCGGCCATTGAAGCGGCTAGAGCCGGGGAAGCGGGCAAAGGCTTTGCCGTGGTGGCGGATGAAATCCGAAAGCTTGCGGAGGAGTCCGGATCCTTTACCGACGAAATTGCGGGGATCGTTCAGGAGCTGGGAAGCAAAGTGGGACAAGCCGTAAGTACCATGGATCAGGTTCGGGAAATATCCGACATTCAGGAGCGCCAAGTGGAAAAAACCAATGAGGATTTCGACGGCATAGAGCAATCCCTGGAAACCATGAAAGAACGGGTAAAGGATCTGAACGGTTCCGGACGGGAAATGGAGACAAAGAAAGGGGAGATCATCAAGATCATCGAAAACCTCTCGGCGATCTCCGAGGAAAATGCAGCGGCCACGGAGGAAGCTTCCGCATCGGTGGAGGAACAGACCGCGGCTATGGTAGAGATTGCCAACTCCAGCGAAGGACTTGCAAAGCTGGCGGAAGAAATGAACCAGGCTCTACAGAAATTTAAACTTTAGTTGAAGAATACCGCAATACAATAAGAGGGAGGTTTCTATGGGAGGGCTGTAGAAACCTCTTTTCGGACCCTGGGAAAACTTAGAAAGTTTTTCGGAGGGTTTGTTTCGAAAAAGGGAATATGATATAGTAAAATAGGCGTAATTTTTAGAATTAAAAGTTAATTTAAAGCGGCATGAACGTCCAATGAAGCGATGAATGGAGATGGTTTGAACATGACAAAAAAAGGCGGTAAAGTCAAACAAGAGCCCTATATCCAATCCTTTGACGAAGCATTGATCGGGGTTTTCCGCAGCACCTTTGAAGGAAAGTTTCTCTATGTTAATCAGGCCTTTGCGGATATTCTGAAATACCCCTCTCCCCGGGAACTGATGGATTCCGTTAAGGACATTGAAAAGGATATGTTTGTTGAAAAGGGGATTCGCCAAAAACTGCTGGAGGGGATTGAAACAAGGGGAAAGCTCACCAACTATGAAATACAGTACTACTGCAAGGACCGCAGCGTGATAACCGCATTGCTGAATATGGGAATAAAACAGGGAGGTGAAGATCAGCCGCCCTATCTGGAAGGGTTTATCAACGACATTACATATATAAAGGAAAAAGAAAAAAGTTTGACGGAAAGTGAAGAACGCTGGAATTTCGCCTTGGAAGGCAGTGCCTACGGAGTATGGGATTGGGATGTGGAAACCGGGGTTTTTTACCTTTCCAAACAGTACAACGCCCTAAGGGGATCCGGTGAAAAAGGATATACCTGTAGTTATGATCAGTGGATGGCATTTATCCATGAAGGGGATAGGGACCGGGTAATTGAAAAACTGGATAAACATATGAACGGGGAAACCTCCATGTATACCGAGGAGTATCGACTACGACAAAAAAGCGGGGGGCTTCTCTGGGTCCAGGAAAGGGCTAAGGCAACGAAAAGGGATGAGAAGGGAAAAGCCCTTAGGATTGTAGGAACCCAGCGGGATATTACCGAGGAAAAAGAACGTCGGGAAGCTCTTTTATATCAAAAGAAGTCCTTTGAATCTCTCTTTGACAATTCACCGGAAGCCATTACCTATTTCGATGAGAAGGAATGTATTATCGCGGTCAACCCGGGGTTTACCAAACTCTTCGGCTACACCATGGAAGAGGTGCGGGGGCGAAGGGTAAACGATGTGCTCGATCCTCACAACGAACTGGATAGCTACCTGATGTTTGATCAGTTTACCGAGCGGGATTTTACCTTTAAGGATACGGTGCGCTATGATAAATATGGAAAGCCCATCAACGTACTGGCCAAAGGGGTTCCTATTGTAATGAAGGAGAAAATGGTGGCGGGCTATGCCATATATACCGATATCAGTTTCATGAAACATGCGGAAAGGGAGATGAAGAAGCAGAAAAAAATATTGGAATACCATTTTAAGTATTCCCCCGATGCGGTTATTCATATTGATCTGAACCACAGGATCTTACAAACCAACCGGAAATTCACGGAACTCTTCGGCTATACCATGGAGGAAGCTCTGGGAGAGACCATAGATGATTTGATTGCTCCGGAACGTTATCGGGAGGAAGCCCTGGGAATTAATGATCTGGCCCTGAACAATCGAAAGATTGAAGTGGATACCGTAAGAAAAAGCAAAGAGGGAACCTTAATTGATGTCTGTGTTCGTGGAGGCCCCACCATCGTAGACGGCAACATCATCGGCTACCACGGGATCTATACCGATATCCGGGAGAGAAAGGAAGCGGAGGCGAAAATACGATACTTGAGCTACTACGATAAACTGACGGGACTGTATAACCGGGCATTCTTTGAAGAGAAGTTAAAAGGTTTGAATCGTAGGGAATCCCCTCCCCTTTCCGTCATTGTGGGAGATGTGAACGGCTTAAAACTCACCAATGATGTTTTCGGCCACAGTAAAGGAGATCAACTGCTGATCAAAACCGCCGAGGTTTTAAGGCAGGCTTGCCGGAAAGAAGATATTTTATGTAGATGGGGTGGAGACGAGTTTGCCATTTTGTTACCGAATACGGAAAAGGAACAGGTGGATAAAGTATGTCGGAGGGTATACAGCCTCTGTCAGGAATCCTCCGGAGATCCGATTAATATCAGTATTTCCTTGGGCTATGCCACCAAAGAAAAGCCCTCGGAATCAATTTCCGCAGTGATCAAAAAGGCGGAAGAGCAGATGTATCGCAACAAACTGCTGGAAACCAAAAGCACCCGAAGCCATATCATTGATTCCCTACAAAAATCCATGTATGAACGAAGTCATGAAACCGAGGAACATGCCATGCGGATGAAGGATATGAGCATTGCCCTGGGAAGAGCGATGAGACTAGAAAACCACAAACTCAATGAGTTGGGACTGTTAGCGATTCTTCATGATATCGGGAAAATGGCGATCCCCGATGCCATCCTTCAAAAACCGGGAAAATTGACGGAGGAGGAATGGGAAAAAATGAAAACCCACTCGGAGATCGGCTACCGAATTGCGGAAACCTCTCCGGGACTGATGCATATATCCAAATATATTTTGGCCCATCATGAACGCTGGGACGGAGAAGGCTACCCCTACGGACTGAAGGGAGAGGAAATCCCCATATTATCCCGGGTGATATCGGTGGTGGATGTGTACGATGTTATGACCCATGCTAGGGTTTATAAAGAGGCGGTTTCTCATCAAGAAGCCATTGAAGAAATTAAAAGATGTTCCGGCACCCAGTTCGATCCTGAAGTTGCCGGGAAGTTTGTGGAGCTCTTCGGTTAAAAAAGAATAATATTCAAGGATCTTTCCATAAAAGCCCAGGTTCGGAGGCGCTACTTCCGGAGAAGCATCCGTTCGCCGGTTAAGAAACTTTAGTCTGAGAGGACTAAAGTTTTTTTTGTTGACAAATTCGATCCCAAGGTATAAACTTTAATCATAAAATGAATGGCATTCATATAAAGAACAACGTTTTTTAGGGGGAAGATAATGGACAAAAAAGAGATTCAAGCCAAACGAATGAAAAAGTATTTTATTGATGCAACCAAGGAAGTTGTGAAAAAAGAAGGGCCAGGAGAGATCACGGTTAAAAAAATAGCCGATATAGCCGGTTATGCACCGGCAACCCTTTATAACTATTTTGAGGATTTAAACGAGCTTATGTTTTATGCCGGAGTGGATTTTTTTGCCGACAGTAAGGACTATGTGCTAAATAGGGTGGACGGTGTCGAAGGATTGAAGGAGAAAATTATAATCTCCTCGAAGGCTTATGGCCGCTTTTTCATAGAAAATCCCAATGCTTTTACATTAGTGTTTCTTCAGGATATAAAGATGCCGGAAGAATGGAGGGAGGCAGGGTATGTACCGGAGGTAGCCAAGCTTACGACGGACTACCTGGTTTCTTATGCGAAGGAAGGGTTTATTGATGAGGGTAGTATCGAGACGGTTTTAGGACTGCTCTCCAACTCCATTCACGGCACCCTTTTGTTCTACATTAAAGAAAGGGGCGGGGGAGTAACGGCGGAACAGATTATTGACAAAATTGAACAAGAAGCGCGGTATGTTTTGGAAAAATAACTCTTTATTAAAGGGATCAATGAAAACAGAAGAAAGGATGAATGTAATGAAAAAGGCGAAGAAAATTCTAGGGGTTCTGGTGCTTATTATGGTTTTGGTGACGCTGTCTTTAGTGTTTTTTCTAACCAGGGGTCTGGAGGAAGGAAAAGCCCTTCCCATCGGTGAGGTTGATATTTACAGCCTGGAAGACGGAAAATACATTGGGACCCACAGTGAAGGACGATGGGAGAACGAAGTGGAAGTAGAGGTTGTAGGTGGAATAATAAGAAGTATTGATTTACGGGAAGGCTTTCGAAGAGAAGAGGTTAAAGAAGAGATATATGAAAGGGTGATCCGGGAGCAAAGCTTGAATGTGGAGGTATTAAGCGGTGCTACGGTCTCTAGCAAGGCCTACCTGAAGGCCATTGAGAACGCATTAAAAGGGGAGTAGACAAGAAAGCGGGTCGTTACCATAATCCTGGGCGGTTCAATTTATCCCATTCGAGAGGACCGCATTAAGAAATTTGCAACGGCTTTTGAATGAGGGTAACCGCTCATCACAGAGTTAACCTGGAGGGTTTTGTGAAAAATGCGAGGGATTTTCATTCTTACAAGTAGAACCGAAAACAAATAGGTGGGCCCCCAGGGGCCCTTATTCATTTGCCGTCTTCTCCAATATAATAATAAGTCCAGATTCCCCAGATAATTAGATTTCCAGCTAATACGAAGTTGGTTAGACGCATAATTTCTCCCGGAGAGCGGATGCCGATTAGCAGATTGACACGGGTGATCCCTTCCCCGGAGACAATGACCGCGGCCACTCCCAAATAAAGAAGTAAAAGAACACCAAAAATTCCAATACCCAAAGCGATTTTAGTCCTACGGTTCATAAATTTTTCACCTCCTTAATTTTTTTCATGATTTTTTTTTGATACCCTGGACTCCCTAGATAAAAACAAGAAAAAGAACTGTTATTACCGAAGAGAATTTTTTTGTTGTTTTTTTTACAAAAAATCATAATAGCCCTTGAATAGGAAAT
>CAZTIJ010000038.1:0-14461 GCA_964613365.1 uncultured Clostridiaceae bacterium
AGTCTGTACCTCCCCGGTTTCATCCAAAACACAAATTCCCGTTTCCTGTTTATAGGTCCAGGCCAGATCAATTCCTATGAATTTCATACTCCTCTCCTCCACCTCCTGAATAAGTGAGAACACCGTTCACTACTGCTTATAATTCTTGGCATCCTCCACCGACAGAACCCCTACTTTTTAGGAGGCTGTCGGAGAAATCTTTTACTTTAAATATTGATCAAACCAGCCTGTTATTTCTTTCAATCGCCGTACCCGGTGCTTCGGCTTACCGCTTCGACTGAGTTCATGGTTCTCTCCTCTAAATATGCACATTCTGGCTTCCACCCCGTGATACTTTAAAGCGGTGAACATTTGCATTCCTTCCACCACCCAGCATCGGTAGTCTTCCTCGGCATGAATGAAAAGCGTTGGCGTTTTTACCTTATCCGCGTATTTCAGCGGGGACTGTTCCCATAACTTTTCATGGTCTGCCCATGGGTTGGTTTGGTTTTGGTCCTCCACAAAAAAGTATCCGATATCCGTCGTATTGAATTTTGAAATCCAGTTGGAAATACTTCGTTGGGAGGCCGCCGCCCTAAATCGTTGGGTATGGCCGATGATCCAGTTGGTCATAAATCCTCCGTAGGACCCTCCCGTTACCCCCAGCCTGTTTTCATCGATAAAGGGATACCTTTCCAGTACCTCATCGGTAAACTTCATCAAGTCTTCGTAATCGATGGTTCCGTATTTCCCCCGAATATCGGAAAATTCGTTGCCCTTGCCGTCTCCCCCTCGAGGATTTGAAAAGAATACTACATAGCCCTCACTCGCCCAGTACTGCATTTCATGGAAAAAGTTTTCTCCATAAACGGTTTTCGGCCCCCCATGGATATTCAGGATCCCCGGGTATTTTTTATTTTCGTCAAAGTACACCGGGCGCATCACCCAACCGTCTATTTCCACCCCTTCGGCGGTTTTAACGGTTAGGGCTTCAGGAGCTGCAAGGTTTCGCTCTTTTTCCACCCAATGATTAAAGTCGGTGACCGCAGTTTCTGCTTTCTCCTCTTGTTTATACAATTCCTGGAGCTTCAGACCTCTTAGACCGATAAACAATAGGGAATCGCCTTTTACCGAGTAGTCGTCCACAGTACCGGTGGTTTCTATGATTTTTTCCATGTTTCCGTAGGCATCGATCCGGTTTAAATAGGAATTGTAGCCTTCCGTGGTGGTGAAATATAAATGCTTTCCTTCCTTTTGGATGGTTCCAGCTAAAGATCCGCCGTATCGGCAGTCGGAACCCACAGAATTTCCAATACTTCGGTCAAAATCCGGTGTAAGGTTTGATCTTGAACGGGTATTGATATCAATCAGATGGAACTGGGGGTTTTCATTTAAACCGTAACTCTTTTGATCCTTACCGGTACAAATGACCTTGTCCTCGGTGATAAAATTAGCATAGCCGTAGCTGAACTCCTCATCGGGACTGATTTGGGTTGCTTCCTTAGAATCCAGGTTCTGTAGATACACCTTATTGGTTAATTCCATCTTATCGTTATAAGTTGTGGCGGTATAGACCACTCTTTTTCGATCTTCGCTCAGGTTAAATCCTCCTATGGCCGTGTACTCCCCGGTTAAGGCCATTACCTTTTCGGTATCACGATGATAAAGATAAAGACGATTCCGGTCTTTGTTGGAAAAACCCTTTCCGTTGGTCCAAAAAGGGATCTCGTCCAGGACTTCATAATCCTTATTCTCTTTTCTCTTTTTCAGCGCTTCTTTCCTGTCCTCTTCCTTCAGTAGGCTTAAATCCTCTTTGGTAGGATTGTACTCCGCAGTAAAAATAAAAGTATTTGGGTCAATTTCCTTTATTTGATTGACCTTTTTTCGGATTCGGAAGGATTTTTGAGCTTCTCCGCCGTGTATGTTCAGTTGATAATACTGGGTAAACTCTTCTCCTGCTTCTTTTTTTTCTTTGTCCTTTTCATCCCTGAGGGCGGGAAATAAAATGGTTTCGCTATCTTCTAGCCAAATATAGCTCGTTTCTTTATCCAGACCGGTTAATCGGATATACTGGTCTTTTTGGGTTTTGTACAGCCAAATATTCGACTGGTATTCGTTTTCCTCCAGGTTTCCCCGGTGCACCACAAAGCAAGCATGTTCTCCGTTAGGGGCGTGTTGAATCCCCGATAAAAATTTGTATCGGGCAATGTCGTCAATTTTTGTACTGATCATCAAACCATCCTCCTTTAGTATAAAAAAAGACCTTCATCATACTGGGTCACTTATACCCTAAAATTCCTTAGTATAACGAAAGTCTTTATTCCAATCACCATTCTAAAACCCGGAAACAACCTCGGTTATTTCCAAGGCACTGCCTAAAAGTCCATTTTCAACTTCTGTAGCTTATAGGCAATCAGCGCCGTTGCCCCCAGAATCATTCCCAGTATTATCACGAAACTGGTAACCTCCAATGTGTTGCTGCTTAGGATTTTCATTCCATGGGTGGCAGGAAGAATCATTCCTGCATATTCCAAGGGTGTGGGTAGCATTTCCAAGGGGAACATGATTCCCGAAAGCATCATGGAAGGTAGAAAAATCATTTGGGAAAGCATGGTCACCTGGGATGTGCTCTTCCCATAGAGTCCGATCAGAATCCCTATCAGAAGGGTGGTCAGGGTAAAGACCATCAACCCCAGAATAAATATCCCCAAACTCTCAGGCCTTGCTGCATCATAGGCCATAGGGGCGATAAGAAAAATGATCAGACTCATCACGAAAAGATTCACCAACCCGGATATCACCGTGGTACTGATAATCGTATGCAGGGGGATTCCTACGGACTTAAAGGTTTTTCGAAGATCCATTCCCATATACTCCAGGATTCCCGAGGGCGTTCCGATTAACGCCCCCATGGTTACGGCGAAAATCGCCATGGAGGCAATCAAGGTTTCCTTGGCCTCGGGCATGGTGGAGGTAAAAACCGCCCCCATTACCATAAAAAACAACAGGGGTACCGCATAATAGGTGATCAGTATTTCCGCACTTTTTAAATCCAGTTTCGTTTTTAAATAAAGGGTGAATAAATAACTTTTCATCTCTTTACATACCTCCCTTGGCAATTTGAATAAACCGCTGTTCCAGGGTAGGTTTTTGGATTCTTAAGTCCGCTAGGTTTAGTTGGTTGCTTTCGGTAAAATCCAAAATCTCCCGCAGCCCTTCCAATTGTTTTTCGGTTTTAAACCGGTGGATCCCCTGGATGATTTGATGATCAAAAAGATGCTGAAATACAAATTCAAGGAACTGCTCTTTCCACTGCACCTCAATCCACTGTTCTTTTTCCACTTCCATAATAATTTCCCCGGGGGTTCCCATGGATCGTAATTCCCCTTGAACCAGTATTGCTACTCGGTCACAGAGAGCCTCCACTTCCGCCATGTCATGGGAAGCGAGAATGATAGTGGTTCCCGCTTCTTGTAGCTTGCGGATTTCATCATGGAGGCTTACCCGGGCTTCCACGTCCAGTCCGGCGGTGGGCTCATCCAAAAACAATACCTTGGGCTTATGGGTCAGGGCCAGAGCCAAATGCAAGCGTCTTTTCTGCCCCGTGGACAGAGTTTTATAAGCCTTGTTTCCCAGCACGTCTAACCCTAAATTTTTCAGCAAATCCTCCCGATATTCCATCTGATTCCAACAGCAAAATAATTTCATCGAGTCTTTTACAGAGATGTTTCCTGGAAGAGAGGAGGACTGTAACTGCACGCCAATGGTTCCCCCTTCGATGGCTTTTCTCGGGTTTTCTCCAAAAATTTGAACCTGACCTTTATCAAACTCCCGAAGCCCTTCCATACATTCCAGCGTGGTGGTTTTGCCCGCTCCGTTAGGTCCAAGCAATGCGAAGATCTCCCCTTCTTCCACGGTAAAACTGATACCCTTCAATACTTTTTCTTTTCCATAGTTTTTTTCCAGATTCTTCACTTCGATCATCATTTTTCCCCCTTTAACTCGATAGTATCTTCTTCAAAATATACGCTAAGGGCTTTAGAGATAAAATCCTCTACCCTACGAAAAACCTTCAGAAATTCTGTTTGTTTTTCTCCCCGACTTTTTTCCGTCAGTTCCGTCAACTGCCGGATCATTTCCATATCTCCTTTGGTAAAGTTCATGATCTCATCCCACCACTGCTTTGCCAGATCTTTTCCTTCCTTGGATTCCGGAGCTAATCCTCTTTTTTGTAGTTCCTCCGCCTTCTCGCAAAGAGCTTGCATACGCTTAATGTAGTTATGTCCTTCCTCTTTTACGGTTCTTTCTTTTATTTTTTCATAAAGATCTTTATCCAGGTATTTCACAATCCAATAGTGCTCATCTTGATTTCGTAGCAGATGAATAATTTCCAGCAACACTTCCCAGTCCACTTTCCCCAGCTGATTCATTTCTTTGCGGAAGGTATGAAGCAGTTCGTAGGTCACCTGGTTTTTTTTAATTTCTTCTTCAACCAGTGATTCCTGTTTTATTAAATATTTATTCATCTCCTCCACGGTGCTCGCCGGCATCAACTCTTCTTTAATTTCCTTCAGGCTGAATCCAAAGTCTTTTAAACTAAGGATCTGATGCAGCTTGACATAGTCCTTTACACTGTAAAGCCGCCGGCCGCCTTCGGTAAATTCCGTTGGTGTAACCAAGCCGATCTGGTCATAATACTGAATGGTTCGGACGGTTACATTGAGTTTTTTTGCCACTTCCCCTACGGTCAGCTTTTTTTCTTTATCGAGCATGTTTCTTCCTCCTTTTTTATCTGGGAATTCCGATGGTTCCCCCTTATGTATTTGTTACTATTATTTTACTACATGACGTAACGTAACAAGCAATACTTTTTTTATAATTTTATGAATATTTTTCAACCCTTGAATTATCCCGAATTTCAGTTTGATTTTTGTCGAATCCTGAGTGTTATTTTAACAAAAAAAAAGTAGCTGTATAAACAGCTACTATTCATTAATTTTTTCTGCCAGATGACAACTAATGAAATGATCCGGTTCAATCTCTCGAAACTCCGGTATTTTAACTTTGCACTGCTCCTCCGCATATTTGCACCGGGTGTGGAATTTACACCCCGAGGGTGGATCCGCAGGACTTGGAACATCACCTTTTACGAGCTCTCTTTTCTTTTTCTGGGCGGGATCAGAAATTGGAACCGCTGATAGCAGGGAATGTGTATAAGGGTGCAAAGGCTTATTGAAAAGTTTCTTGGTAGGGGCCTGTTCCGCAAAGGAGCCTAAATACATTACTGCTACCCGATCACAGAAATAGCGTACCACACTAAGATCATGAGAGATAAATAGATAGGTAAGGCCAAGCCGATCCTTTAGATCCGTCATGAATTTCAGCATTTGGGCTTGGATCGAAACGTCCAGTGCTGCAATGGGCTCATCGGCCACAATAAATTTCGGCTCTAGGGCCAGTGCCCTAGCAATACCTATTCGCTGACGTTGTCCACCACTAAACTCGTGGGGATACTTACGAACATTACTCCCTTCAAGGCCGCATATTTCAAGCAATTCCTTTGATTTATCCATGGCCTCTTTTTTATTTTTTACAAGCTTATGCTTGCGAAGTCCTTCGGATACAATCATTCCCACATTCATTCGAGGATCTAAACTGGCATAGGGATCCTGAAAGATAATTTGCATTTTCTTACGAAGCTTTTGAAGATCGTTTCTCTTAATTCTTTCTCCGGTCTCCGTGTTATAGAGAGTCTGCTGTTCAAATTTCACGAAACCTTCTGTTGGTTCCAACAGACTCAGAAGAGTTCGTCCCACCGTTGTTTTTCCACACCCGGATTCCCCCACCAAACCGAAGATTTCTCCCTTTTTAATTTTAAATGAGACATGGTCAACGGCTTTAACATGACCCACCGTCTTGGAAAAAACCCCTTCTTTTATAGGAAAATATTTTTTCAAGCCTTCCACTTCCAATAGATGTTCAGCCATTTTGCACCCCTCCTTCCTGTTCATAAAGCCAGCAACGAACCTTATGTCCCGGAGCGATTTCTTTTAACTCAGGCATTTTATCTTGACAAATTTCCATACAATGCTCACAGCGGGGATTAAAAGAACACCCCTTCGGCATATTCAGTAAACTCGGAACCATACCCTCAATGGACTGCAGCTCTTCATCCTCTCCGATCATATCCGGCCGGGACTTGAGCAGTCCGATGGTATAGGGATGCTTCGGGCCGTGAAACAGAGAATGAGCATCAGTTTCTTCCACAACCTTACCGGCATACATAACAACCACATCATCGGCCATTTCCGCAATCACACCTAAATCATGGGTGATGAACATGATTGCCGTCCCCATCTTTTCGTTCAGATCCTTCATCAACTCCAACACCTGAGCTTGGATTGTAACATCCAAAGCGGTTGTGGGCTCATCGGCAATCATAAACTTCGGATCGCAACTTAGGGCCATGGCAATCATTACCCGTTGCCGCATTCCGCCACTTAATTGGTGGGGATATTCCTTAATCACTTTTCTTGCCCTCGGTATTCCCACCATATCAATCAACTCAATGGATCGTTCCGTAGCTTGCTTGTCAGTTAATCCCCGGTGGAGTTTTAACATCTCATTCATTTGGTTGCCGATGGTAAAAACTGGATTCAACGCTGTCATCGGTTCCTGAAATATCATTGAAATTTCAGCTCCCCGGATCCTTCGCATTTCTTCATCGGAGAGTTCTAAAAGATTTGTTCCCATAAACTCAATACGCCCTTCTTCTATTTTCCCATTGGGTTTAGGGACTAACTGCATAATCGAAAGAGCGGTTACGCTTTTCCCGCAACCGGATTCGCCGACCACGCCTAGGATTTTCCCTTCTTTAATGGTTAAGTCCACATCATTTACCGCATATGCTTTCCCCTCCGATGTCTGAAAGCTTGTTTTTATTCCTTGAGCCTTTAAGGTGATATTTTCCATTGTTGCACCTCCTATTCCTTAAGCTTAGGATCCAGAGCATCCCGCAGTCCGTCTCCTAAAAAATTGATGGAAAGCACGGTGAAAAAAATCATTAAGCCAGGTGGAATCCATTGCCACCAATAATTTAGAATAGCGGTTAAGCTTCTTGCAGCCTCCAGCATATTACCCCAAGTTGGTGTTGGAGGATTCACTCCCAAACCGATAAAACTTAGGCCCGCTTCGATTAGAATTGCGGATGCTATGGTCAAGGTTGCATACACAATAATAGGAGCCATCACATTGGGAATCAGATGGACTCGGATGATCTCCAGATTCCCTAGTCCTAGGGCCCGGGAGGCCTCAACAAACTCCTGCTCTTTCAATGACAGAATTTCCGCCCGTACTACTCGGGCAATCAAAGTCCAATTAATCAGCCCTATAATCAACATTGTATTAATAGCCGTAGCTCCAAAAGCTGCAGAAGCCACTGCGGCAATAATGAAAAAAGGGAAGCTCATAACAATATCCACAAGGCGCATAATCACACCGTCTCGTATGCCACCATAGAATCCGGCAATAGAACCGAGGACCACTCCGATAATGGTTGCCACGGAAGTGGCTACAATCCCTACCGCCAGAGAAACTCTTCCCCCATAAAATACCCGTGTTAGGATATCCCGGCCGGTACTGTCAAAACCTAATAAATTATCTCCCTGAGGTCCCTGGTTCCGCATCATCATTTGTTGTTCGTGTACCTCATAAGGGGTCAGCATCGGTCCGAATATCGCAGCCATGGTGATAATTGCCAGCAAAATCAAACCGAATACCGCCAGTTTGTTTTTCACAAATCTACGTCTGGCTATTTTCCAAGGCGATAAACCTTCTACCTCTTTTTTACTCATCGATTGTCCCCTCCCTTACAGATGCGTTTATTGGACTAATCATACTTGATTCGCGGATCGATCAATGCATATAGAATATCCGCCAATAGATTAGCAAAAACGATAATAATGGCTAGCATCATGGTAATACCCATCAATAGTGGATAATCGTGATTGTCGATGGCTTCAATCATCAGTGTTCCCATTCCCGGCCATGAAAAGACCGTTTCCGTTAATACCGCTCCGGATACAAGGGAGGGCAGCATCATTGTCAACACCGTCACCACCGGTATCAATGCATTCTTCAGTGCGTGTTTATAAATGACCACTTTTTCTTTTATGCCCTTGGATCTGGCGGTCCTTATATAGTCCTGCTTGATAACTTCCAACATGCTTGATCGGGTATAACGCATTAAACTTGCCAGACTTAATAAGGACAGGACGACAACGGGCAATACCAGATGATGCGCCTGATGAAGGACCATCTGTAATCCTTCATAATCCGCACCGGCACCGGTCCCTGCAATGGGAAACCATCCCAGCTCGAAGGCCAGATAACGGATCATCAGCAAGCCAAAAAAGAACGCAGGTATGGACAGGCCGATAAAAGCGAATACGGTTACGGCATAATCCACAATCGAGTATTGTTTAGTAGAAGAAAGAACCCCTAAAGGGATGGCAACAATTACAGAAAATATAAGGGCACAACCGCCTAAAACAAGAGTGTTCGGTAAACGGTTGAGCATGATTTCGGAAACCGGGGCACTGTAATTTGTGGAATAACCTAAATCAAAGCGCACGGTTCTTCCCAACCATCGGATATATCGTACCGGTAATGGATCGTAGTATCCCATGGCCTCCAACCTTTCTTCGATTAACTCCGGGGGGACATTGGGATCAATCATATCCGAGTAAGGATCTCCAGGCATGGCTTCGATTAGGGCAAAAATAACCATGGATACACCGATAAGAATTGGAATTAAAATAAGAATTCTTCGAATCAGATATTTTTTCATAATTACTCCCCTCCTTTACTATTGTTACCTAATTATCATTGGGTTATTAAAGATAATTGATCGTCCGAAGACGATCAATTATCTTTGGAAGTATCGTTACTTTTACTCGTCCAGATACCATTCATGAACATTATGATAATCAGTGAAGGGGTGGAAGTTATGACCTTTAAACTCAGGGCGGTAGGCTCTTCCTTCGATCATATGATATAAGGGTAGTCCTGGTACCTTTTCATTCATTAATTCTCCCCATTCCTGATAGATAGGTTTTCGTTCTTCTTCATCAATGATACGCATTCCTTCTTCGATTAACCGGTCGTTGTCTTCGTTCACGAAACCCGGTTGATTAAATCCTCCGGGGAAGTCCTGATCCGAGTGCCAGATTCCATAAGGATTTGGATCCGGAACTAGAGACCAACCCATCAGAGCCATTTCAAAGTCTCGTTCATCCACATAATTGGATGCCAGGGTATCAAAATCCATACTGCTCAATTCAACATCTATACCCACTTCAGAAAAGTTTTCCTGCCAGATCAATGCAGACTCTTCCCGGGGAACATTACCGGTAGGATACTTAAGCGTAAACTCCACCGGCTCTCCGTCTTCATCATACATGGTTCCGTCCTCATAACTCCACCCGGCTTCTTCAAATTTTGCAATGGCATTTTCAATGGCCGCGTCCCGGTCATCATCGGGTCCGTCTCCATATGTGTTCAGTTCGTCCATATCGGGATATGCCCAGGCAAAGGGAGCTAGAGGTGCATGGGCCACTTCGCCGAAACCTTCCAGAATATACTCTACAAAATCTTTTCGGTTCAAAGTATAGGCTACACCTTGACGAATGTTTACATCATTAAAGGGTTCGATACGGTTATTTAAGATCATATGCTGATAACCGTCGGTCATCACCTCATCAACCTCAATACCTTGGTCTTCAAAGAAGGACATTTGGTCCTGGGACATCTCGGATACATCCATAAAGTCCAGATCTCCCGTAGCCAGCCGCGCCTGTGCAGTATCCTGACCAGTAACCTCTAAGGTAATACCATCAAGGTATGGACTGCCTCGGTGATAATCCTCATTTCTTACTAATCGTACATATTCATCCCGGGCAAACTCGTCCATCATAAAGGGTCCGGTACCTACAGGGTCTTCTAACAGGTCATTTCTCTCCGCGGCCTCGGCTACATCCACCTCTTCCCAGATATGAGCCGGAGAAATGGCAAAGGCGCCTACATCTCCAAGGGCGGGAGCAAATACCTCCTGTAACGTTATTTCCAATTCTTGATCGTTCACAACGTTCAATCCACTAATCTCATCGGCCTCTCCATCACGATATGCTTCCACACCTTCAATTTGCTGAATATTAGGGAATCTAACACCGGTATACTCTGGGTCCGCCACAAACTCAAAGGAATGAATCACATCCTCCATGGTGAAGGGCTCTCCGTCATGCCAGTAAACATCATCGGGCAAAGTAAACTTCATCGTTAAATTGTCATCGGACATTTCAAAGTCTTCTGCAAGGTTCGGTACATATTCTTCTTCAAAGGGGTCGTACCTTAGCAAACCTTCATAGACAATGTCAATGGTCATTGCATCATAAGCATCGGTATAAAGCTGAGGATGAAAGATTCCCGCTGGCGATGACCAGATTCCTCGGGTTACCGTCCCCCCCTCCTGAGGTTCTCCGTTTTCCTCATCGATCTCCGAAGGATCATCAGGATCCACCGGGTCTTCCGGTTCCTCACATCCTACTAAACCGATCGTCAACACCATAATAACTGTTACTAGAATTGCTCCTAACTTTTTCACTCTCATGGTTCCAACCTCCTTTTTCTCTTTTCCCTGGACAATGGTTTCTACTTTTTTCACCGATCATCCTGATCAAGGATGCGGTGAGAAACCTCGGACAAACATCCTCTCCTTTAATCTAATTGTAATAATCAGAATTTTCAGAGTCAATATGGTTTGCATAAGAGTTTCTTATGAGGCTAGGTATTGTATGTTGTTTCACAATTATCTTCAATATATTGTTAAAAAAGCTTAAAGAAATCTTGTTTTAATCGCGAAATATTTTTAATTGTTGCATAACTTTACGGAGATATAGACAACCTCTAAAAAAGCCATGATACCGAAGAAACCTTCGAGATCATGGCTCATACTTAATTAATATAAAGGGGAGTTGGTTTTTTGTTTAAGCAAATTCCCGATTTAGAATGGTTGCGGTTTTACGAACAACTTCCGCAGCGACCCCTGCACATCGGCTGGATCTTTCCGGGGAACCAAAGGCAACGCCTTCTTTGTTGATATATTTTACCACGGAATCATAACACATTGTGGATTCCGCTACCGTTACTTCATGGTCCGGGAAATCCGGATTATACACCGGTAGTTCTGCAGTTTTATACCAGTCAAACAGCTCTTTTACCAAGGCATTTTGCTGATCCCCGGCAACCAGGCCGATAAAGCCGGCCGCCACTGCTAAGGTTCCGCATAAGGATGCTTCCAAAGCAAATCCTCCCGCAAAGGAGCGATACATCATTGTTGGAATTTGATTATAAGGGTATCCAACTTCTTCCGCTAAGTAACCGAAAAGACCTTCGGCTGTACCGACCCCTCATCCACCTTTTTCTTTGTAGAACTTATAGGCTCTTTCCGCAGCTTTGTCGGGATCAATTTTTGTGTAGGCAACGGGATATCCCACCTGCTCCGGATCCAGTCCCATTTCTTCCTTTGCTTGAGCCACTTCGGCTTCATCACATCCGGTGAGAACACCGCTTATTCCTCCAAGAATCGTCACTCCTGCTAATGTGGTTCCCATGCCTTTTAAAAACTCACTTCGGGTTAAGTTCTTCTTTTCACTGTTCATTGTGATCCTCCTTTTTATCCTGAGGCTATTTTTATAATGATTCTACGTATACTTGCCGATAGCCAGCTTGTTAATTAATTGTTAATATCATTATATCGAATGCAAGGCAAAAGATAAAATAAGACTTTACTATAGTTCATAAGGAACGCTTATGTTAGGCTTTATTGCTCTAACCATATCTTATGGTAAGCAAAAAAACGCCTAAGGTATGGCTGCAATGCCTTAGACGCTTTTTCTTCATTGCCAAATCGCATTTCATCCCCGGCCCCTCTTTTATAGTACTGAGTCTTCTCTTTGCCTAATTCTCCGGAGGCTTTCCTACATCCACCCACCCTTCAAAACCGGTATGTTCTTCCAACTCCTCTATGGAGAGTCTCACCAGGCTGTTCTCGCTGCCTGCGGCGGGATAAACGATCTTATTTTGTTTGAGAGAAACATCCAAATAAACCTTCACATCAGACTTAACCACAAAGGGGCATACCCCTCCCACGTCATGGCCGATAAGTTCCTTTACGGATTTTCCTGGGAGCATTTTGGGTCGTCTCCCGAAGCGGCTTTTAAATTTTTTATTGTCCATTTTCACATTTCCGGCGGCTACCACAAGTACTGTTGATTTATCCACCTTAAAGGATAGGGTCTTTGCAATTTGTTTCGGTTCACATTCCAAGGCAGCGGCCGCCATTTCCACCGTTGCGCTGGATGTATTCAAAATCTCCACACGATGCTCCAAGCCTTTCTCCAGAAAGTACTTTTTTACATTTTCAAAAGACATTACATCTCCTCCCAGGTGTTTATGATATTGGTAATAACATTCGTATCCCCAGCGAAATTATTTTGTTACGATGAACGGAGAAACGGGAGGCCCCTTAGGCCGTCTCCTCGGATTTTTTCTCCTTTTCCTGATGCATTTTGGAACTCCCTTCAAAAATCCCGTTTTCATCAATGATTAAGGTTTTTATTGTTGCATTTCCCATAAGCTTTCCTTTAGCGGTAATGCGAAGGGTTTCAAAACTTTCGATATTCCCCCGGACGCTTCCCGATAATATTACTTTTGCAGCGATGATGGAACCTTCTACCTCCCCGGTTTCTCCGATGTAGAGGGTACCCTCGGTTTTAATATCTCCAATAATTTTACCATCAATTCTAAGGGATTGAGGGCTTGTGAGGTTGCCTTCCATAAGATTCCCTTCTCCTATTAAGGTGTCGAATGCATCCGTGGGCTGACTAACGGCTGAGTTTTTTTCTTTTTTTTGAAACATTAAATCCTCCTTAGTTTTCGTCTCTTAGAATCGATTTCGGATCGATGGCCTCCCCATTTTTCCGCACTTCAAAATGGACATGGGGTCCGGTACTTCGACCACTGCTTCCCATCTTTGCAATCATCTCATGCTTTTCAACATGGTCTCCTTCCGCAACCAAATTCTTCCGATTATGGGCATATAGACTTTTATAACCGTATCCATGGGAGATGATAACCACTCTGCCGTAACTACCCTGATAGCCGGAAAATGTCACTACACCACTACCCGACGCATGGATAGGTGTATTAAAATCATTAGCTATATCCACACCGTTATGTTGACGGAGGGTTCTATTAAAAGGATCCCTTCGTTCTCCAAAGGGGGAGGTGATACGCCCCTTTGCCGGCAAAACATTGGGCTTCGCATCCAAGTATTCCATTTGATCCTCAATTTCCGGAATCAAGGAGGTCATCTCCGTCTTTCGCATTTCAATTAAAGGCGTTAATAGATCTTCTCCCCCTTGTTGGACATTTTCCCTCTCCAATGGGGTCCTTCCATGAAGGTTTATGTTTCTCGAACGAGTCACCGGTGACCTTTGGATTTCTAATGTGGTATAGGCTTCACTGTCTAACCCTACCAATTCGATGATTTCCCTTTGCAGATCCGCCAGATCGGAGACCTCTTTTTTTACATCCATCGCATAGCTTTCAAGAGCCTTGATCTCCTTTCGCTGCCTTTCCTTTTCCACAACTATCTCTTCCATCTCTTCCTGGGCGATGTCTAAGGCATCCTTAGTGCTTTGGGTCTGTTGGAAATAGTAGGTGGAAAAAACACTCAGGAACCCCAGAATCATAGTCAGACCTATGCCGGTGAGCAACATGGTCTTCAAGGATACTAGCAGGCTTTTGGGCTTTCCCTTCCCATGGGGAATGAATATTACGGTAAATTGTTGTTTATCTTTTCCCGCTACATGGGCGTTATCTTCTTTTATTCCGAATTTCATAATTACCTCCCACCGCTTCTTCAAAAACTTCATACACAAGTATATAGCAAGCTACAAAAAAAATAAACCCTCCATTCCCTCCTATTTTCTCTCGGTATATATTTCTACTTCTTACTTAAGATAAAAAAACTGAGGTTCGTAGGAACTCCTCAGGCTCTGATGTTGCCACAAACTTGTCTTTTGTTTCTTATCTCAGTTTCTAAAGATGTGAGAACCCGATGTCACTTCTATTAAAAGTTCGGGGTGTTCACGTTGAACACGCTAAACTCTTCTCCTTGATCCGCCCATAAAGCCATCTCCACCTCCGGCAGGCAAAATACGATATCCGTAGCCTGTAAAGTGGATTTTTCCTCTCCGATCTGAATGGTTCCTTTCCCTTTCACAATATAGAAAAACACATCCACAGGCACTTTATGATAGGTGACTGCAAGTCCTAAAGGAAGAAGACCTGATCCGGTATCAAAAAAATCACTTTATTCTTTTGCATACGGAAAAATTGGAGAGTTTAATAGTTCATAACT
>CAZTIJ010000039.1:0-14117 GCA_964613365.1 uncultured Clostridiaceae bacterium
TAATACACTGATATCCTCTATTCTTCCATTCTCCACGACAACTTCTAACTCCAATTCCCCACCATATCCTTCGGCTTTTCCAGTATATACCCCATCGATTAATCCTTCTTCTTGATTATTTGATGGTTCACTGCATGCTATGAGTGCCGTAAAAAGCAATATGAGCCCCAATAAGAACATGACCCTTAGCTTACCCTTATCCTTCATTTGAACATCCTCCTTGGAAAATCTTCGTTGTCTCAAAAATTTTGAACTTCAACCATTCCGGCTTTTTTGATCTGCATTTCATCTTATAACCCTTTTATTTGAATTATTTACTCATATTTTCACTATAGGCGTAATCATTACCCACGTCAATAATTTGTGAGTAATCTTGGGTATTTTTCACCCTAATCGGTACGTATCTTTTCTCCCCTTTTTCCAAAAGCTGTATTAATTAAGCTTTCATTCTTATGATTTCATGATGGATATCAAAATCCTTCATGGCTGAGTTCAAACTACATTGTTCTTAGAAGCCTCCAGTGCTTCCTTTGATAAAAGCCTCTTTCAAATCAACCGCTATTTGCGGCTATCCAAAATGAGGCTTTCCTTACTTTTCTTCTAAAACATGGGTTTTTTTATTAGCTACCACTCCACCCATGGTCATATGAATGGCTGATGCTACAGGTCCCCCGAAAAACGGACCCTCTTCAGCAAATTTTCTATTTGGAAACATGAAGCACCTTCACTGTGCTGACGACTCTATAGCCCAGCGCTTCTACGGGTTTTGGCGATTAAAGCGACGCATTTTACCCCCGAGGCTTCATTCAAGCTCATCCAAACCTTCAACACTGTATTTGAAATAAGCTGAAACATCATCATCATAAAGATGCTTAAATCCTAATTTTCTCAAAATGTGTTTGCTTCGCTTATTTCTGTGCATGGCATCTGCATAAATATTTTTTAAACCTAATGTATTTATTGCATAATCAACTAATAAGCGCTGGGCCTCTGTTCCATACCCCTTCCCTTTGAATACATCGTTCATTAGAATAACGCTTAACGTGCCGCATAGTTTTTCTCCGTCTATTCCCTTTATTTGGATTTCTCCGATAGTTTTTCCATTATAATTTATTGCGAAAAAAATCCTGCTTGTATCCAAAACTTTCTTTTGGTAATATCGATCAATTTTTTCTTTATCATACCTATACGGTTCGTAGGTCATTGCAGGGTCAGGCACATACTCCTTAAAAAAAGCGTGGCACCTTTTTAGTGTATAGGGCACTAAACTAATCTTTTCTCCCGGTATTATCAAATTAACCACCTCTTTTTCAAAGGTATATATCGATCCCAGCTGCTTTTGATCATTTTCATAACCTCCTGCTTTTACTCGGTGGGAGTAGTCAGTTCCCATCCATTGTCCTTTGAAATCCCTTGAATCCTTTTCATGATCTTATCCATCAAATTCTTCTCCGCGCCAAGGGTCAACGTCGCCCCTCCACTGCCGCCGCCAAGGAGGATGTTGATACTGCATTCGTTGTCCGCGGTTCGATGCATTGCAATCGTCGGAAAGATCCGGGATTTATTTCGGTAATAATATTTTTCGCCGTAAATAATGTATACATCCTCCCCGGACATAATGGACTTTCCCGGGCCGTCAAAGAATCTTTCCTGCTGAAATTTATCCCTCAGCAAGCGGTAAATATTTTTGCCGTTATCGCATTCTACTACAAGTTGTCTTCTTTCCAATGCTCTGCCTCCTTTTGGGTAACCGTTTCCGCCTTTCTCCCCTCCGTAAATTTAAAATAGAACCTCCGCCCTATGGTTTCGATGAACCGGTCCCTTGGCTTTTAGCTGCTCTCCCGGTTTTGCCAGGCCAAGCCACAGTATACCAACTGTCCATCGCTACTCCTTCCCCGGAGGTTTATCCCGTTGTTCTTCCATGTTTCCCTTCGAGAAACAACAACACATCGGTTCCCTCTCATTTTTTCCAACACTCAAACCTTAGGCCGGTTTGTTGTCAGCTCATTCATCTTTCCTTAATATTATTCTACATCATCCCGTGAAAACCCTTTTACTTTCTGAATTTTCAACAACATTCTTTCATACTTTTCCATGGGCAAACCAATACATAAAAAAAGGACCCCTTTTAGGAGTCCCGCACAGGAAACAATCTTATACAAGGACAGTTTTCAGTGCCCCAAATTCCCCCGACCTTCTAATTTTCAAAAATAAGGATGAAATATTCCGATGAGTCCACGGTTTTCCCAAGACGCAAACCGACTTCTTTTCCGTAGTCCCTCAGTGTCTTGATGGATGGAAGGCGGTCCTCCTCTACAATGGTTCCGGATTGCTCTTTGTGCATTCCGTTAATGTACTCTCGACTATTGCTATGGGCAATGGTCAGTGTGCCCTTCGGCAAGAGATGCTTTTTAAGCCGGTGGATGGCTTCTCTTTTGTCTTCAAAATGAGGAAACATGGAGTAGCAGATAATGTGCTGAAAGGCTTTATCCTTTAGGTCCGCTAAAACATTTCCCCGCTGAAAATATACATTGGGATATGAGTATTTCTCCTTAGCGATAGCAATCATGTTTTCCGAAAGATCCATGGCCAGAATGCTTCCCTCTTCTTTGACCTTTTGGAAAAGATCAGGGGTTAACACCCCTGTTCCACAACCAACGTCTAAAACAGAATCTCCTCTTTTTATTCCGATATGATTAATGATTGTTTGAACCTTTTTTCCATCGTGAACCACTTTTTCATCCCATGTATGGGCCCGTTCATTAAAAAATCTCCGCTCTTCTTCAATTCTACTCATGAACGATACCCCATTTCCTTAGGATAAACGGGAAGCACTGCCATGACCCCGGGAATAAAGACCAGCTGAATGAGAATGCCGGGTATTCCCGTTACAATACTGCCGGTTATAAAGGTAACCGGCCCGGGTAATCCCGGAGCAAAGAAACTTCCAAGCACCCATACCGTAAATCCGGCAGCAATTCTTCCTGCAACCATACTAATCCCAAGGGAAGGTAGTATCGGCATTTCCCTTGATTGCACCAGGTACCCTGTGATTAACCCATAGGTTGCAAGTTCCATCATCATAATCGGCATAATCGGAAAAAAGGGCGGCATTCCCGTCAGCACACTGCTCAACAACGGTGTAATCACCCCTACCGTAGCTGCCAAATACGGGTTGATTAATACCCCGGCAAAGAAAACCGGAATGTGCATCGGTAAAAATATCGCACCTGCACCTCCCACCGCGTGAAATGCCATCGGTAAAATCAATCCGATAGCAATAAACAGCCCGCCGATCACCACTTCTTTTCCTTTGTTTTTTCCCATTCAGTTCATCCTCTCTATCGCAGTCACCCTTTTTATTTTGCCACGATCTCTTTAATTAAAAATTCTTTGCCCCGTAAAAGCACCCGGTCCCCGTCTTTACATTTCGGACAACCCTCTTTATGTTCCATTAACCGATAAATATGACCACATCCGTTACACCTTGCATTTGCAGGGATGACTTCAATTTCCAAGGTGGTGTTTTCCAGCATTGTTCCATCCACCGCCGCAGGATAACAGGCCTCCACGTACCGCGGAATCATTGAGGAAAGCTCTCCGATTTGCAAAATCAGTTTGTCGATCACCGTTACCCTATTATGCTGTGCTACCTGCTCTACGTTTTTTACCACTTCCATAACCACGCCCAGTTCGTGCATTGTCTGTCACCCCATCCTTTTCGCCTTGATACTGATTAGTATTAGCCCAAATTTCATCTTTAAAAACATTCTTTTTCTCACTGAGGATTCGCTTAACTTGCCATACAAACAAAACGCCGTTTAAGGTAAGGGATGCAACGGCAAGGGTCCAGTTTGCAGCGGGATTATAACTTAAGGTTGCTTGCACCGCACTACCGTCTGTAAAAAAGTATGGAAAAGTCATAATCCAAATCATCCATAGGCTAAGGGTATGGGCCCGATTTTGCATCCAGGTTCCTTTCGCCCAGAATAATGCGGGAATAATCGGTGCAAGATTCAACGCAAACCCTGAATAAAGGGCATTCGCCGGAGAACAGGAGTACACGTAGGAAATGTTCCATACGGCATAAGCTATAATAAATAATAACCCTTGATCCGGCCACACCATATCCACTCGATTATTTTTTTCTTTTCTTTTAATACCTACCCATCCGCAGATTAACAGGATATTTAATATACCCGCAAGGGCATTGAGATAATTCCACCCCCCGGAGATGTAAAACATGCCGTCCACGGTCCCGTGAAAACCCGCTATCCCTACTTGCAACTCTCTAACCGCCGCTTCCAGAATATTGAGTGCTAAAATCGCCGGTACTAAAAGAAGATACCGCGGATTTTTTAGATGATAATCGGTAAAACGAATCACCATATAAATAAGACTTCCTGCAAGGGCGGAGTATACTTTCACCCAAAAGAACCATGAGGTGATTTCACTGTCCATATTAACCCAGTACACCGTCAACACCGCGGGAAGACCGATAAATATCAACAAGCTAAACTTTTTACTCATTCGTAGCCCTTCATTCAAACCAATTAATATAAATAAGATCGCGATAAAAGTAAATACATGAATCATTGAAAGATCTTCAAAAAAGAACATTTTTACCCTCCTCTTCTCTTCTCTTGATCCGATAGTTTACAGTTCTCCTACTGCTTGGACTTTTTTCAGATGGAGCAATCCTCCGATCACCCCACCTGAAAATTTGTAAAGCTTAAGCTCGATTTAAGACTTTGCTGAACTTTTTCTTCATTTCCTTACCTTTAATTCTCAGCTTTCTTCGAAGGGCATATTTGATCACCATGGGCTTAAGGTCTGCAAACTCCACAGAGGTTTCATCATATTTTCGTACTAGGGAGATGGCATCGAATTTACACTTGGTCACACAAGAGCCGCAGCCCACACACATAAACTCGTCAACTTCCGTGGCTCCACAGTCTAAACAGCGCTCGGTTTCCTTTTTCAACTGCTCTTCCGTAAAGACGCCCCGTAAATCTTGGAAGGTTTTTTTCGACTTTTCTCCTTCCACCACCAGCATCCGTTGTCTAGGCAATTGGTCATATCCTGCAAGGTCAAGATTTTCTTTATCCAGGGGTCGATAATCCCGGTTGGTTCTTCCCAGGGTAAGACTTTGCCCCTTATGAACAAAGCGGTGAATCGAGATGGCCCCTTCTTTTCCCTGGGCGATGGCATCAATGGCAAATTTCGGCCCCGTCAATACATCGCCACCCACGAAAATATCCGGTTCATCGGTTTGGAAGGTAATGCCGTCGGCAATGGCGGTGTTATTATTATTTTTCTTCACTGCGGTGCCCTCTAACAATTCGCCCCACTGGATTTCTTGGCCTACCGAGAGATAGACATGTTCTGTTTCTACAACTTTAGTGACGGATTCATCAAACACCGGGGAAAATCTTCCCTGTTGATCCATGACTTGCGTGCATTTTACAAATTCCACACCGGTGACTTTTCCCGATTCCGTGAGAATCCGCTTCGGTCCCCAGCCGTTATAAATGTTTACCGCTTCTTCCTTGGCCTCGTGGATTTCCTCTTCCAGTGCGGGCATTTCCTCTTCCGATTCCAAACAGTACATATTCACATCCTGCTCCGATAATCGAAGGGCGGTTCTTGCCACGTCTATTGCAACGTTTCCTCCTCCGATTACAACCACAGGGCCGTTGATCTCAGGCTTTTTGTCAAGGTTGACGGATCGTAAAAAATCAACGCCGCTAAGCACGCCTTCTGCTTCTTCCCCTTCCAGACCGATCCTTCGCCCCTTTTGGGCGCCGATTGCCAGGTAAAAGGCCTTGTATCCCTTTCCTCGAAGATCCTTAATCGACTGATCCTTTCCGATTTCCACTCCGGTTTTAAACTCTACCCCCAGTGCCTTTAAGACTTCGATTTCCGAAAGAATAACCTCTTTTTCCAGGCGATAATTAGGAATTCCCAGGGTTAACATTCCCCCAAGCTCCTTTTCCTTTTCGAATACGGTAACGGGATAGCCTTGCACCGCTAGAAAATAGGCACAGGATAAACCTCCCGGTCCCGAGCCGATCACTGCAATTTTCTCCCTATGACTTCCTTTCTTTTTGGGGATAAAACGCTCTTTTTCGCTGAGTTCCTTTTCTGCAATAAACTTTTTAATATCATCAATGGCAATGGGATCGTCTAAATCACTTCTTGTACATGCGGACTCACAGTTCTTAGGACAGATTCTTCCACAAACCGCAGGCAGAGGGTTTTCCTCTTTAATCAGCTCTAAGGCCTCCATATACTTTCCTTCCGCAGCCAGTTTTATATACCCTTGAATCCCAATATGGGCAGGACACTCGGCTTTACAGGGACTGGTCCCGGTTTCCGTTACAACCTCTTTATTTAATCGGTAGTCTTGATTCCATTTATCCTCTCCCCATTCGGTATCATAGGGAAGTTCCACTTCTTTTTCCGGCAGAGGTTCTTTTATACAAAGTTTTTGCCCAAGCTTCAAGGCATTTGTGGGACAAGTCTCTACACATTCTCCACAGGCCACGCATTTATCCTCATCCACCTTAGAAATATAATTCGAACGTACCATATCCGGATTCTTATACATGGCGGCAATTCTCATGGCAAAACATGCACATCCACAGCAGTTACAGATTGCATGGGTTTTTCCGGGACCATCCAGGTTCGGTATGGAATGCATCAGTCCGTTTTCTTCCGCCCGATGTATAATCTCATAGGCTTCCTCCCGGGTGATCTCCCTTCCTCTACCGGTTCGAATGTAATACTCTGCTGCATGGTCCAGTTGAATACACATGTCCTCTTTTAAATGACCGCAACCCTCGCCCATAACCTCCCTTGAGGTTCTACAGGAACAATCGGAAACCGAAAACCGATGACTTTCTTCAAGATAATTCGATACTTCTTCATAGGATGCCCGTTTCGTCTCCCCTTCAATGGATTGTTCAATAGGGATTACACGCATGGGACCGGTACCTACGGGAAAAATCCCTGCGGCTTTGGGTCCTCTCACTTTTCCGTAGGCATCAAAGGCATAGGCAATTTCCGGATGCTTTGCCACGTTTTCTCGGTGGTTGGCCATCATTTCCATATGACCGGGAACCCAAATATCATGCCAGTAATGGTCCACCCCATCCATCTTGCTTACAAAAGCGGCTCCGCATAGGGCAAGCTCCCATAAAAGCTTTTCCACTTCCTCTACCGGTCTTTTTAACTCCTCCGCAATCATTTTTGCGGTCTTTGGCACTCGAAACTCCAAGGCCATACCTACTTCCGCCATCTCCTCGGTCACCACAGGCTCTAGAATTTTATACTCCGGCCTATCGGGGGTAATCCCATCTTTCTTTCCTTTTTTCGTACGGCTAATTTTGTTTGCGTAATCTAATACCCGCTCTTTTGCCAATTTTCTCCCTCCAATGATCTTATTTTTGTTCCTCTTGATAAGCGCTGATACTCTCTTTTAACCACCGGGTCCATTCCTCCACCCCTTCCCCGGTCTTTGCGGACATGGGAATGATCCTAATGGACGGATTCAGTTTTAACACCCGTTCTTTCAGTTTTTCCATGTTAAAATCGAAAAAAGGCATTGCATCGATTTTGTTAATCAAAAGGCAATCCACCTTAGAAAACATCGCCGGATATTTCAGCGGTTTATCGTCTCCCTCGGGAACACTTAAAATCATAGCATTTTTCCCGGCTCCCACATCGTATCCCGCGGTGCAGATTAGATTCCCGATGTTCTCCAGAATCACAAAATCCAGCTCCTTGGTTCCTAATTCTTCTAGTCCTTCCCTTGTCATTTCTGCATCGATATGACACATCCCGCCGGTATTAAGTTGTACCACTTTCGTGTTTGTATCGGATACCGATTTTGCATCCACGTCGGAGTCGATATCCGCTTCGATTACGCCGATTCGTGTATGACCCTTTAGCCCTTCAATGGTTCGAAGAACGGTTGTGGTCTTTCCGGAACCCGGTGATGACATGAGATTTAATAAAAAAGTTTTCTCTTTTTTTAAGTCCTCCCGTAAATAACCTGCCCGTTCATCATTATCCTTGTAGATGCTTTTCTTAATGGAAATGACCTTGAACTCTTCCATTTTCTCCCTCCTCAATATTTCGTTAATTTTTAAACAATCCTACTCTTACTATAGTCAACCCCTTCTTTTATGTCAAAAAAAGCAGAGCCCTCTAAATTGAATGGCTCTGCCCTAATTAACTTCCATTATTGGTTTGCACAATAAAACTTCTGATCCACGGCAAAAAAACGAGATTTTCTAATACTTACAACTTTCCAAGCCTCGGAAGTGTAAACTTTATTCGAAAGTAAATTTATTTAGAAGTACTCTTCCACCATGGCATTCCCATAACCGATGACTTTATCCATCGAGACACCGCTGAGGATTTCCCCCGCCAGATAGAGTCCTTTTTTCCCTTGCATATTTTTGAGTAAGGGATAGAACCCCCGCTTTAAAACCTCTTCCTTAAGATAGGGCCCCTGTTTCCAATTGGCAATGCGATGGGGTTTTACATTCACAGCACCCCGTTCATTCAAATAGGCTATAACCCTTTTTACATGTTCTTCTTTAGTCTGCCTTTCTCCCCGATAGGAAAACACCGTGATCAAATCCGAAGGATCCCATCGATTAATCCAAATAAGGGGGACCCCTTTTTTATTCCCCTTCACAAAGGGCAGTACGCAACCACAACCCCGGGGTAAATGATCCCCTGAAAGTGCATGAACACTATAGTCATGAACAGTGATCTTCCCTATGCCCTCTTCTATCACAGGATCCTCAAAAAAGCCCGCTAATCCCGTAAGGGGTGCCGTCCATATAATCTTATCGAATAAAGTGGTTTCATAAGGGGTTTTTACCCGAAGACCCTCCTCTTCTTTAATCCCGAGAACTTCTTGTCCAAGGCGAATGTCATCCAGGTTTTCTCCCAGTCGTGTGATGATCTCCGATGCTCCGCTTTCCCATGTGAATAATTCCGGCACCTCTAAGAAGGCACGTACGGAGTCATAGTCAATGGCTCTTAATACATACATCGCCGGCACGTTAGAGATCTCTCCCAGCCCATAGGATGTAAAGTGATTTTGGTAAATTTTCGGAAGAATGGAAAACCCATGGTTGTCACACCACTTTGAAAAGGGCTGCAGTAAATCCCTTTCTGCTTTTTCAAAGGAAAATTCTTTGATGGAAGGATACTGTTCTAATACTTTCGGTAAGCGATCCGTCTCGCTGACAAAATCCCCTAAAGAACGCTTTGGAATTTGAATGGTTCGCTCTCCTTTTTCATCATAATACACCCGCACAAGACTAGGGCCGTCGGGGCGAATGTTTACATCCTCCATTAATCGGTTAAGATGTTTTTGTGTGGAAAGACCAAAAGTTGCCCCCAGTTCATAGGTGCGATTTTTATACCGATAGGTAAAGAGTTTTCCCCCAAGACGGTTTTCTTTCTCGAAGATGGTAAGGTTTTTATAACCCTTCTTTTTAAGAAAGTGGGCAATGGATAGTCCGGAAAGGCCACCCCCGACAATGGCTATCTTTTCGTTTTTGTTTCTACTCATCCTCATTACCCTGCAACCTCCTTCTTTGGTTTAATAAAGCAAGGATCCATAGGGGAAGAGACTCCATGTCGCTACTTTCCATCTCCGATGATTCCAGGACCACTTCCACCGGAGTTTTTCCTTGATTCCCCCCACGTTCATAGGGCCGAAAAAAATTATGTTGCCGGACAAAATACTCTAATTCCCCTTCGAGCTGATGAAAGTTCAAGTGCTCTTCTTCCTTTTCAATCTTCTTATAAAAGACTTCCCTAAGGGACTTTTGAAATCCATTGGCCTCCCGTACAAAATCATGTTGTTCATCGATAAATTGATGGTTGATGCATAAGTCTGTCATGGTTCTTTGGAGCATGGCATTTCCGATAAAGCATGGTAAAAATTCCCGATGATAGCGGGTGCAAAGGTTTCTTATGGATACTTTAAACGTCTTACACAGGTAGCGAATTTTTCGATCAAAAAGAAAACCCACATCAATCTCGCTTTTCTTTCCGTAAATTCTAACGATGGCAAGACCCGAATAAAGGTCATACAGTGAATACTGATAGATCCTTCCCACCCCTTGGAAACTGCCCATATAATCAATCCCCTGGATTAAAAGATCCCCGGGTTTTTTGACGGAAATCTTGTCCTTGAAGAGTGAATTATTCTCCTTCTTTTTCCCTGTATTTGAAACAAAGTGGCTCCGGGAAAACTTTCGTCGCTCCTCTTTTTTCGTTAATTTTTTTCTTCTCATCACTTTATAAACCCCGGATTCACTAATCTTATACCCACGGGTCTTCATTTCGTAATAAATCCGTTTCGGTCCATCCTCGGGAAACTCATGAATATATGCCAAAATTTCCTCTTCCAAGGGTTTTGGCGTGCGATTGGGCATCCTGTCCACTTTTTTGCTTTTCTCTTCTAAGCCCTGCATGCCCCCTTCTTTATAGGCCTTCTTCCAGCGATAATAAATGGTTCTTGATATCCCGAAAATACGACAAGTGTTGGCGACATTCTTTTCTTTTAGTCCATGCATCAAAATCCGATGTTTGCTATGGGCATTAAATTGTTTGCCTTCCAATGTACATCACCTCACTTGTGTCTATTTGTTATTTATTTAACATATTACATCATTTCATTCTATTTGTGAAGCATCATTATTTAGGTTTCCTGCTGAAAATGTACTGATCGATTTTCACTTATCACTCCCCCCATTGTTACCCCAGTTCCTCCAAATGCTCTAATCGATTGATATACTCCATATGACATTTCCCACCCCGTAGGAGAAACTTATGCACCGATGTATCCCCACAGCTTATGGAATGCTCCGTATTCATGGGAAGCCTAAGTAGTGAGCGGTAAAGCATGTTGATCGTGCCACCGGGCCTATTGGGAAAGGGGCTGCCCTTCAAGCCCCTACGTAATTCGTCGTAGAAACAGCCTCATCAGTACCACAATAAAAAACATGCTGCTGAGCAGTCCGCCGAAGCCCCGGATAAGTGTGGCCGCCGCTCCAATCCCCGGGTTTTGGTATATCTCTCCGATCCAGAACCCGGGAAAGATGCCGAATAGGAATCGGACCGGGGAGGTCAGCACCCAGGGAACGATAAAGGCCATTACAAAGATGTTGGTCAGCTTCGCCAGGGCCAGGCCCTCCACTTTGTTGCCGGCGACGGTCACCAGAAACATCCCCATAATGACTCCCTGCAGGGTTGCAATCCCGGCGCTAACAAGAATTTGTACCACGGAGAAGCCGGTGAATGCAAACAGGGAGATCACCAGTACCGACGAGAGGTATCCCCAGATCATCGGCAGGCCCAGCCTTGCCACCAGATAGGAATAGCCGGCGGCGGGGGTGATGTTGTAGTAAATTCCGATGCCTTCGTCCCGCTCTTCCAGGATCAAAAAGGCGGAGATCATCGCCGTCATCACCGGGGTCATGGTGATTAACAGTCCGTCGCTGACGCCGTACCAGGGCGTGATGGCGATGTCCATTTGCTGTTGCAAAAATCCGTCGATCAGCGGCACCAGTATCCGAAGGGCCGCCCCCATGAAAAACGGGGCGGGGATTAAAATCAGCAACATGCCGTCCCGAAGGACCTGGCGAAAGCCGATGGTAAAGATTTTAACCGACTTACCGGCCATGTCACTCCCCTCCTTTGTCGATGTATTTCGTGAAGGCCCGCTGGGCAATGACATAGGCGGGAATGCACCACAGCACCAGTATAACGGCGTAAAGCACCGGGGAATAGGGAACCTCAAGGCCCAGGGCGCTGTACAGCAGCCGAAGCAGCAGGGTTGCGGGCAAAATTTCCCCAAGGAAGCTGTCGATATTAAGATACACCAGAAATGCCGGGGCCATTAATAAAATCCCCGCGGGAACCCCGATGACGAAATAGTGGTTGATGGATTTCGAGATCGTACCCACGGTAAGGCCCAGCATCGTAAACACCGAGGCTCCGGCAAATACCCCGACGATCAAGAGGGGATAATTGACTTCACCGCGGTACATAATCCCGGCAATGACCAACGCCACAATCGTGGAAATCATCGACAGGGACACGGTCTTTGACAGCACGTACTCCCGGTTGGTCGCCGGCAGGATCGAGTAGTAGCTGTGCAGCCCTTCGCCCCGTTCCAACAGCACCATTCCCCCGATAAAGAAAAACCCCAGCGCCGCCGGGTCCGTCAGGATGATCAGGGCCGTCACCGGTCGTGCCAAATCCTCGGGTAAAAACAGCAGTACGCCTAGATATAACAGGGAGATGACTCCGTACAGAAAGTAAAATCCGTATTTGATCTGATAACGAACGTCCCATCGAAAGATTCGAAGTCCTCTCATATCAGCCGCCTCCCGGTGATGTCGATGAACACGTCCTCGAGGGTCGGCTCTTTGGTGTGGATGCTGGTCAGCGTCCCCTGTTTTAGATGCGTCATAAACACCTGATCTTCCGAGAGTTTTTTAAGGGTCCCTTTGTTATGGTGCAGCTTCTTTGCCTCTAGGTAGCCGTAACGAACTTCCACTTCCCGGTTGGTTTTTATCAGCTCCATCGGCGTACCCACGGCTTTGATGCCGCCGTCCACGATAAAGGCCACCCGGTCGCAGAGGGCTTCCGCATCGTGCATGTTGTGGGTTGTCAGGATCACCGTCTTTCCCATGGCCTTTTGCTCCAGGATCATCTCTTTTAATATCCGGGCATAGGACGGGTCCAGGCCGCTGGTGGGCTCGTCGAGAAACAACAGCTTCGGGTCGTGAAGGATGGCCCGGACAAAGGCCAGCCGCATTTTCATCCCCTTCGAATACTCTGCTACCTTCTTGTCTTTATGCTCCATAAGCCCCACCCGCTCCAAATAGGGCAGCGGGTCAAAATGGTTGTCATCATACAGTGACGCAAAATATTTCAGGTTATCGAGGCCTGTGAACTTCCCGTAGAGATTCGGAAACTCGAAGTCCACCCCGATCTGCCGGTAAAAATCCTTCCTTCGGTGTTTTACCTCACTGCCAAGGACGGTCACCGAACCTTGATAATCCCTGAGAATCCCGCAAAGAATCTTTTGCAGCGTGCTTTTCCCTGCTCCGGAGGGTCCGAGGAATCCGAAGATTTCCCCGTCGCCTACTTCAAAGGACAGCTCTTCGATAAAGCGCTGCTGTTGTTTGTAGGAAAATCCTAAGTTTTTTACGTCGATCATTTCAGTTTCACCGTGATCATATACTGATATTCATTGATCGCTTCCCGATTCTCTTTGACAAACTCCACTTCCTTTCCTTGCTCCAGAGCGGAAATCTTCAGATGACACAGGGCAATCCCCACATCCACCGGCAGCCATTTTTTCGCCAGGGGAAAAAATTTGCTTTTCATGCCGGTCATTTTTTTGCAGTAGACATGGAGTTCCTCTTCGGTGCCTTCCAGATACCATGGCTGATTGTTGGTGGATGACGGCGCCAGTCGCACGGCTTCCAGCAAACTCTTTGCTCCGGAAAGGTTTGTAATTTCCGACAGGTCCTTTCGTTTAAACTCCGCCCTATGGTTTCGATGAACCGGTACCTTGGCTTTGCCGAAGGCCAGGGTAATCACATAGGGCAGGCCGTCCTTGGCCTTTAACTTCTCCTCGGGCTTTGCCAGACCGAGCCATAGGGTGCCGATCTCTTCACTGGATAAATACAGATCCATTTGTTGCAGCAGATAGCCGGCGTTCAGTAAATAGCCGTCCTTTTCCTCCGAGTAAAGGGCAATGTAGTGGGGGGCCTTGATCGCAAATATGCCGCCGATTTCGTTATTTCCAACCACCGCCAGTTTCGTTTTGATTTCCGGAAACAGCGGTTCCAGGTCCTGCAGTTTTTCTTCGATGCTTTGAAGCACCGAATCATCCAGCGGCTCCTTTTCAAACTTCCGTACGGACTTTCGCTTAAAGATTACGGGATACAACGCTTTATCAATCATTAGTATCACTCCTTTTTTACGTGTTTTTTTGCAGATGGGCTTTTACCATTTTAACCGCAATGCCGAGAAGTCTCCCTCCTCTTAGCCTTCCTTGCTCACAAAGT
>CAZTIJ010000040.1:0-13695 GCA_964613365.1 uncultured Clostridiaceae bacterium
GGGTTTCTCCCCGGGCTTATCCTGCTCCTTTTTTTCCGCGTCCTTCGCCTCTTCCGTCGGTGTTTCCCCGGGCTTGGCAAAAAGCTCTTCAATGATGTCAACTTCCTCTTTTTCCAAACTGCTCATATGGGAGTTAACCTCAATGGAAAGCTCTTCTAATTTTGAAATGAGCTCCTTGGAACTCATATCCAGTTTTTTTGCTAATTCGTACACTCTGATCTTTGACAAATCAAGCACCCCCTATAATTTAGGCTAGTGACTGCAATCGATCATCTCCAGCATTTTCCTTGCAAAATTGGGATCCAAAATCCCTATAACAGCCCTAGTTTTTTTCCCGATGGCATGCCCCAGCACCTCTTTTTCCAAAAGGATGCGATGGGGAATGTCTCGATAACTGCTTTTATCCGTGAACTTCTTTTTCGTGCCCTCGGATGCGTCCTCGGCAATAAGGATCAGCCTTGCTTTTTGATTTTTGACGGCGGCAAGGACTCCCTCTTCCCCGGAGACCACCTGCCCCGCCCGCATGGCCAGACCCAAAAGGCCCAGTAGGTTCTGATTAGTTTTCATCGGCGGGTATCTCCTCCAACAGTTTATTGTATACCTCTTTGGGCACTTCGCATTTAAAGGAACGGTTCAGGCCCCGGTTTTGGATGGCCTTTTCCAGACAGGCTTTTTTCCAGCAGATATAGGCTCCTCGTCCATGGGCTCTTCCCGTGGTGTCCAGGGATACCTCCCCTTCTTTGTTCCTTACCACCCGGATCAGTTCCCGTTTGTCCTTTAACTCCCCGCATCCGATGCATTTTCTCAGGGGAATTTTCCGCGTTTTCATAGGATCACCTCTTATTCCTTATCCTTGGGATCTTCTTCTGGATCTTCCGATGCATCCCCGGTTTCTTCCCGGGACCCGTCGCTTCCCTCCAGGAGATCCTCTTCAATTTCTACTTCTTCCAGGATCTCATCGTCGATGATGTTTTCTTCGGCAACGGCGGTTTCCGAGGCCTCCACCTCTTCACCGATCTCCAGGCTTTCCTCCTCGCCAAAGAGGGGGGAGCCGGCTTCTTTATGTTGAGACTCGGATTTGATATCGATTTTCCATCCCGTCAGTTTGGCGGCCAGCCGGGCATTCTGCCCTTCCTTGCCGATGGCCAGGGACAGTTGATAATCGGGTACGATTACCCTTGCGGCTTTATCCTTTTCACTGATCATCACCTTTACCACCTTGGACGGGCTCAGGGCCGCGGTGATAAATTCCTTGGGGTCTTCGCTGTATTGAATGATGTCCATTTTTTCTCCGTTCAACTCTTCCACAATCCGCTGGACACGGCTGCCTTTATGGCCGACACAGGCCCCTACGGGATCCACGTTTTCATCCGTGGTCGTGACCGCCAGCTTGGAACGAAAACCCGCTTCCCGGGAGATCCCCACCACTTCCACGATGCCGTCATGGATTTCCGGAACCTCCAGTTCAAACAGGCGCTTCACCAGGCCGGGATGGCTTCTGGAAAGCAGAATCTGCGGTCCCTTGGTGGTTCTTTTTACCTCCAGGATATAGGCTTTGATCCGCTGGTTATGGATGTACTCCTCCGTTGGTACCTGTTCCCCGGGCTCTAAAATTCCTTCGGTTTTGCCTAGGTCGACAAACACCAGTCCCTTGGATACCCTGGATATGGTACCGGTAATAATGTCTGAGGCCCGGTTTACGTACTCCTCGTACACCACGCCCCGCTCCGCTTCCCGGATACGCTGCACCACTACCTGTTTTGCAGTTTGGGCGGCAATCCGTCCGAAGTTCCTCGGCGTGACTTCCTCTTCCACCACATCCCCGATTTCATAATTGGGATGCTTGGTTTTCGCTTCCTCCAGGGAAACTTCCTGGGTGTCGTCCTCCACCACTTCCACTACCTGTTTTTGTGAGTACACCTGGATTTCTCCCGTTTCCTCCTCAATGTTTACACGGACGTTCTGTGAGGAACCGAAATTTCTTTTGTAACTGGATATCAATGCGGCCTCAATGGCCTCTAACAGGATTTCCTTCGAAACCCCTTTTTCCCGTTGAATTTCTTCAAGGGCGTTGATAAATTCCAACTTCATCCTTATCCCCCCTTATAGTTTAACTGCTAGCTTGGCACCGGCAATTTTATCCTTTGGAATTTTAACGATCTCTTGATTGTCTAAGGCCAGTTCTACGATGTTTTGGGACAGTCCCAGCAATTCTCCTTCGTAGACCTTTTCCCCGTTGATGGCTTCATAGAGCTTGACTTCGATGTTCTCCCCGGCAAAGCGCCGGTAGTCTTCCTCTTTCTTTAAGGGCCGGTCCAGTCCCGGTGAGGATACCTCGAGGAAATAGGCCTCGTCAATGAAGTCCTCCTTGTCCAGGGGCTCACTGATGCTTTCACTGATCCTTTGACAATCCTCCAGGGTAAGGCCTCCCTCCTTGTCCATGTACACCCTCAGGTAGCGATGGGGGCCCTCCTTTACATATTCCACATCCACCAGCTCGAAGATTTCCTCCACGGCGGATTTCACCAGGGATTCCACCCGTTGTTCCACTTCTTTTCTTTTCAAATTTCCGTGCCTCCTTTATGCTTTCCTTTGTATTTTAACTATTATTATGGACCTATCACCAAATCAGAGATTCGGGATATCTGCTTATATAAATAGCAAAGAGTGGGTATGTTTCTCCCACTCTTCGACGAAAAAGTCCTCTGATTAGCATCAGTATATCACAATCCCCGCTTTTGTACAAGCTAAAATAGGGATAATTGATTGGTTTCAGGGAGGTCCAGGATGCATCGGTTCTCCTTTAGGGCTTCGATAACGGTCTTGGAAATCTTGGTCTTTTGCACCAGGTCCTGGACCGATAAGAACTCGCCCTGCTTCCTTCCCGCCACGATGTTTTTCGCGGCGTTCTCCCCTACTCCCTGAAGGGATTTCAGGGGAGGCAAAAGCTTGCCTTCCCGGATCTGAAAGCGGTCGGAGTCGGAGTCATAGAGATCCACGGGCAACAGTTCGATCCCCCGAAGGTACATCTCCAGGGAAACCTCCAATACCGTGAGCAGGTTTTTCTCCTTGGCGGTGGCGTCGTTGCCCAGACTCTCAATGGCTTTGATTTTTTCCTTCATGGCCTCCACCCCTTTGACCACCAGTCCCGCATCGAAATCCTCGGCCTTGGTGGTGAAGTAGGTGGCGTAAAAGGCTTCGGGATGATAAACCTTATAGCAGGCGATTCGAAAGGACATCATCACGTAGGCCGCCGCATGGGCCTTGGGGAACATGTACTTGATCTTTTTACAGGAGTCGATGTACCAGTCGGGCACCTGGTTTTCCACCATGATGGCCTCCTCCTCGTCGGTGATGCCCTTTCCTTTCCGTACCTTTTCCATGATCTTAAAGGAAAGCTTGGAGGGCAGTCCCTTTAAAATCAGGTAGTTCATAATGTCGTCCCGGGTGGAGATTACGTCCTTTAGCTCCACCACTTCCTTACGGACCAGATCCTGGGCATTGTTGAGCCATACGTCGGTACCGTGGGACAGTCCACTGATCCGGACCAGCTCTCCGAAGGTGGTGGGCTGGGTATCCACCAGCATCTGGCGTACGAATCTCGTTCCGAACTCGGGGATTCCCAGGGTCCCCACGGGGCAGCCCAGGTCCTTGGGATCCACACCGATTTCCTCGGTGCCGGTGAAAAGACCGAGGACCTTCGGATCGTCCAGGGGCCATTTCAGGGCATCGGTGTCGGTCAGATCCTCCAGCATTTTGATCACCGTGGGACCGTCATGGCCGAGAATATCCAGCTTTAACAGCCGGCCGCTGATGGCGTTGTAATCGAAATGGGTGGTGATAATCCCCGACTTGGCGTCGTTGGCGGGGTACTGTATGGGACAGAAATCATGAATGTCCTTGTCCTTCGGGACGATCATCACCCCGCCGGGATGTTGTCCCGAGGTACGTTTGACCCCGGTGCAGCCGCTTACCAGGCGGTTGATCTCCGCTCGGTTGGAGATGATCTCCTTTTCATCCAGGTATTTTCGTATGAATCCGTAGGCGGTTTTGTCGGCGATGGTGCCGATGGTGCCCGCCCGAAACACCTTGCCCTTCCCGAAGAGCTCTTCGGTGTACTGGTGGGCCTCACTTTGGTACTCCCCGGCGAAGTTCAGGTCGATATCCGGCTCCTTATCCCCTTCAAAGCCTAAGAAGACCTCAAAGGGAATGTCATGGCCCTCCTTGGTCAGCTCGTGATCGCATTTGGGACATTTCTTATCGGGCAGGTCGAAACCCGATGCGTAGGATCCGTCGGTGAAAAACTCCGAGTGCTGACACTGATCGCAGACGTAATGGGGGGGCAGGGGGTTCACCTCGGTGATATCGCTCATGGTGGCGGCGAAGGAGGAGCCTACGGAACCCCTGGACCCTACCAGGTAGCCGTCCTTTAGGGATTTGGTCACCAGTTTCTGGGAGATCACGTATAACACCGCATAGCCGTTGGAGATAATGGAGTTCAGTTCCTGGTCCAGTCGGTTGATTACCAGCTCCGGCACCGGATCCCCGTATATCCGTTTGGCTTTGCTGTAGCACATCTGTCGCAGGTTTTCCTCGGAGCCTTCGATCTCGGGAGGAAAGGTGCCTTCCGGTATGGGTTTGATGGCTTCCACGGAGTCGGCGATCATCGACGGATTGTCCACGACGATTTCCCGGGCCTTTGCTTCGGGAAGATAGGAAAAGTCCCGAAGCATCTCCTCGGTGGTTTTGAAATGCAGGGGCGGCTGATTGTCGGCATCGTCAAAGCCCTGACCGGTCATCAGTACCCGTCGGTAAACCTCGTCCTCCCGATTGAGGAAATGCACGTCCCCCGTGGCCACCACGGGTTTTTCATGTTTTTCTCCCAGGGCGATGATCCGCTTATTGATGTTTTTAAGATCCTCGGTGGATGGAAGAAAACCTTTGTCCACTAAAAATCGGTTGTTCTCAATGGGCTGCACCTCTAGGAAGTCATATTCCTTCACAATCCCCGCCACCTTTTCCGGAGGATCGTTTTTCAAAATGCTCTGGTAGAGCTCCCCGGCCTCACAGGCGGTACCCAAAATCAGACCCTGTCGGTGTTTTCGGATCAGGCTTTTGGGAATTCTCGGTTTTTTATAAAAGTACTCGATATGGGAGGCGGACACCAACTGATAAAGGTTCTTAAGTCCCGTAAGGTCCCTTGCCAGAATAATAATGTGATAGGACCGGCTCTTTTTAAAGTCCAGGGTCTTTCCCAGCTCATGGTTTATGTCTCCCAGGGTTTGGATTCCCTGTTCCTTCATACGGTCCATCAGCTTAATAAAGATTTTCCCCGTGGCCTCGGCATCGTCCAGAGCCCGGTGATGGTTCTCCAGGGCCACATCCAAATGTTTGGCCACCAGGTTCAGTTTATGGCGTTTCAAGTCCGTTAACAGGGCACGGGACAGGGTCAGGGTGTCGGCCACGGAGTTTTCCACGGGAATCCCCAGTTTTTTGGCCTTGGCCCGGATAAAGCCCATATCAAAGTCCGCATTATGAGCCACCAGACAACTGTCTCCCACAAAGTCCATAAACTCCGGCAGCACCTGATCAATGGTTCGCTGATTCCGCACCATGGCGTTGGTGATCCCCGTGATTTCCGTGATTTTTTCCGAGATGTTCTTCTCCGGGTTCACCAGGGTGGAGTAACGGTCGATGATTTCTCCTGCCCGGATTTTCACCCCGGCGATTTCCGTAATGCCGTCGTTGTTGCTGGAAAGTCCCGTGGTCTCTAAGTCAAAAACCACAAAGTCTTCGTCGAAACGATGACTGGAATCTCCCGTTACCAAAGGCTCGCTGTCATTGACCACGTAGCCCTCCACACCGTAAATCACTTTCATGTCGTGCTGTGCGGCGGCTCCCATGGCCTCGGGAAAGGCCTGAAGCACCCCGTGGTCGGTGACCGCAATGGCTTTATGGCCCCATTCCTTGGCCCGCTGAACCATTCGGGAAATATTGGTCATGCCGTCCATGGAGGACATCTGGGTATGAAGATGAAGCTCCACCCGTTTTTCCTTGGCCTCGTCCCCCTTGATAACCTTTTTTACGGAATTGATATCCCAGGCCATCAGGATGTTTTCCTTTAGGAATTTGTCAAACACAATGTCTCCCCGAATCCAGAAGGTATCCCCTTTGTTGATGACCTCTTCCGGGACCACGGGCATTTTCTTTCCTTCAAAGAACTTCACGGTAATGGAGTTGGTATAATCCGTGGTTTGAAGAATATAGACCTTCTTTCCGCTGCGAAGCTCCTTAAATTCAAAATCGAAGACTTCCACGTCGATGGTGACCTTATCATGGTGCTCCTCCAACTGGGAAAGTCTGGTGATCTCGGTGTTTAAGGGAATGGACTTTCCAAGAATCACATTGCCCCCTTTACCGGCGGGACCCTTGGAGGGCCCTTTGGCTTTCCCCGAAGCCCCGGCGGTCTTTTGAGGTTTCGGCGGTTCCATGGCATCCAGTTCCTTGGCCAGACTCTCCTCTTCCACCTTCAGGGTCTGATGATATTCATTGAGATCAAACTCCACATGGGGGGCTAAAATCTCACAGGTGATCTTTCGATGATAGGTCTCCAAAAAGAAGGCTTCGATTTTCTTGTTCACCTTCCGCTGTCGGGCCTTGTCCGCAACAAGCCCTTCCTTGATTTTAATGCTCAGTTGATTTCCCTGGACCTGATAGGAAAGATCCTCCCCTTTTAACAACTCCTTGCAAAAGGGCAGGTTTCTTCTCAGCAGGAAAAACAGATTTTCCCGGTTATCCTCCAGGATTTTTTCCAAATCCTTTTCCTCTCCGTCATATTCCAGCTGGAGGTCGATGTCCTTTTTCAGCGCCAGCTTTTCCTTTAATTGATGAAGGTATAAAAACAGACTGTCCTCCAGACCGATTTTTTCACTTTTGAGATAAAGAGTCATCTTCCCCTGTTTTCGGTGCATCACCACTTTTTCGATTCGGTAGTCTTGATAGGACGCCTCTCCGGTGATCTGAAATTGTTCAAAGAAGTCTTGCAGTGTGTAGGTCTCCATGATTTTCCCCCATCCTTTAAAGCTTTTCTATCTCCCTTAAGAGCTGTTCTTCGATTTCTTCCTCGGGGATTTTCCGGATGATCTCCCCTTTTCGAAAGAGCAGGGCACTGCCCGTTCCTCCGGCAATGCCGATATCCGCTCCCTTGGCTTCTCCGGGACCGTTGACGGCGCAGCCCATAATGGCCACTTCAATGGGTTTTTCCACGTTCTTCAGAGCCCGCTCCACCCGGTTGGCCAGATTGATCAGGTCGATGTTGCACCGTCCGCAGGTGGGACAGGAGATCAGAGTAAGACCGGTTTTTCGAATCCCCGTGGCCTTTAAAATCTCCTTGGCCACTTCGATTTCCTCCGTGGGCTCCCCGGTCAGGGAAACCCGGAGGGTGTCCCCAAGGCCCTTTAACAGCATGGCGCCGATGCCTACGGAGGATTTGATCGTCCCCGCCCAGCGGGTACCGGCTTCGGTGATCCCCAAGTGCAGGGGATAATCCACCACTTCACTGATTTTTTCGTAGGCCTTCAGGGTCAGGGCCACGTCATGGGCCTTTAGGGAGATGACAATGTCTTGAAAGTCCATGTCCTCCAGGATTTTTATATGTTCCATGGCGCTGTCCACCATGGCCTCGGCGGTGATTCCGCCGTGCTTTTTCATGATTCTTTCGCTGATGGAGCCGGCGTTTACCCCGATCCGTATGGGGATTTCTTTTTCCTTGGCTTTTTCCACCACCTGCTGCACCCGGCTTTTGTCCCCGATGTTCCCGGGGTTCAGCCGGAGCTTGTCCACCCCCTGTTCCATGGCCTCTAAGGCCAGGCGAAAATCAAAGTGAATGTCCGCCACCAGGGGGATATGAATTTCTTTTTTGATGGCGCCCAGAGCCTTGGCCCCTTCCATGTCCGGTACCGCCACCCGTACGATGTCGCACCCCGCCTTTTCCAAGGCGTGGATTTGAGCCACCGTGGCCCTTACGTCCCGGGTGTCGGTGGTGGTCATGGATTGTATGGAAATCGGGGCATCTCCACCGATATGAAGATGCCCGCATTTGATCTTTTTCGTTTGTCGTCTCATTTTCTCACCTATTTCCTAACGTATTTCCCAAACTTTTTCCCACGTTAAAACAGTCGCAGGATATCCTGATAGGTCACCAGCAGCATGATAAAGATCAGCAGACCGAAGCCCACCAGATGAACCATCCCTTCCTTCTCGGGATCGATGGGTTTTCCCCGAACCGCCTCCAGCAGTAAAAACAGTATCCGACTGCCGTCCAGGGCGGGAATCGGCAACAGGTTCATGATCCCCAGGTTGATGCTGATAAAGGCCGTGAGCAGGGCCACATTGATAAAGCCCGCCCGGGTGGCGTCCCCCACCAGGCTCACGATCCCCACGGGTCCCGCCACTTCCTGGGACACATCGGCTTCCCCCGAGAAGATCCGGCTGAAGAAATTAAAGATTTCCACGGCGATGGTTCGGGTCTCCCGAAAGCTTCCCGCCACTGCGGCTCCCAGGGACTGCTCCACGTCAAACTGAACCCCGATGACCCGGCGGCCCATTTCTTCGTCCTCGATGACGCCGACGGTCTTTTCCAGGGTTTCCTCTCCCCGCTCCAGGGTCAGACGGATCTGGTCCTCTTCGGAAAGATTGATATAATTTTGCACCGCGCTGGGGGTTCGGGCACTTTCTCCGTCCACGGCAATGATCCGGTCCCCTTCTTCAATGCCGGCTTCCAGGGCAGGAGAGTCTTCTCCCACTCCGGCGATGTCCGTGGTGACCACGCCGATGGTATAAAAAATCCCCGTCAGCACAACGATGGCCAGTAAAAAATTCATAAAGGACCCGGCAAACAGCACGGCAATTCGGCTGATGACGGGTTTGTTGCTGAAGCTTCGCTCGTCCTGTGAGGATTCGTCCTCCCCTTCCATTTTCACGTATCCTCCGATGGGTACCCCCCGCAGGGAGTAATCGGTTTCTCCTTTTTTTACCTGAAAAATCTTCGGACCCATGCCCACGGAAAACTCCTGGACTTTGATGCCCACCGCCTTGGCCACGGTGAAATGTCCCAGTTCATGGACCACAACCAACAGGCCCAGAACCACGGCGGCTGAAATTAGTGTAAATATCATGGTTACCCCTCCTTACAATAGGGTGTTGCTTACATAGTCACGAACCCATCGGTCCACCTCAAGGATTTCCTCCATGGTGGTATATTCAAAGGGTTCATGGGCCTCCATGGCCTTTTGGATAAACCTCGGTATGTCGTAAAAACTGATTTTTTCCTGTAAATAGGCCTCCACCAATACCTCGTTGGCCCCGTTCAGTACCGCGGGCATGGTGCCTCCCACGGCCAGGGCGTCGTAGGCCAGCTTCAGACAGGGGAAACGATCCATATCCGGTTCCTCGAAGGTGAGTTTCCCAAGTTTGCTGAGGCTCAGTTTTTCATAGTCCCCTTTGATTCTTTCGGGGTAGGACAGGGCGTACTGAATCGGCACCTTCATATCGGGAATTCCCAACTCGGCAATCACGGAGCTGTCCACATATTCCACCATGGAGTGGACAATGCTCTCGGGATGGACCAGGGTTTCGATCTTTTCTCCCGGCACATCGAAAAGCCACCTCGCTTCAATGACTTCCAGGCCCTTATTCATCATGGTGGCGGAGTCGATGGAAATCTTTCGCCCCATGTCCCAGTTCGGGTGCTTTAGCGCCTCACGGAAGGTGGCCTTTTCTATGTCTTCCTTTTTCCAGGTGCGAAAGGGACCTCCCGAGGCGGTCAGGATGATTTTTTCGAGACTTTTCTCTTTTTCCCCCTGCAAACACTGAAATACCGCGGAGTGTTCACTGTCGATGGGGGTGATTTGAATGCCCTTTTCCCTGGCTTTTTTCATCACCAGCTCCCCGGCCACCACTAAGGTTTCCTTATTGGCCAGGGCAATGTTTTTTCCCGCGTCAATGGCTTTTATGGTGGGGACCAGCCCCACGCTGCCCACCACGGAGTTTACCAGTAAATCCACCTCTTCGTCGACGGCGATGGCAGAAAGGCCCTCCAGCCCTTCCAGCACCTCCACCTGAAAAAGGGGATGATTTTCGTCTTTTTGCGAGGACTTGATTCGGGGGGCCTTGGCCTTTTCCCGGATCAGTTCCTCACGTAACATCTTTGCCTTCTTCGGATCAAATACCGCCACTTGCTTCGGCTGAAACTCCAAAATCTGCTCCTTTAACCGGCGGATGTTTCCCATAACCGCCAGGGCCCTTACCCGGTAATCCCCGGGATTGTTTCGAACCACTTCTAAGGTCTGTTCTCCGATGGATCCGGTAGACCCTAAGATACCTAGGTTTTTCATGATCTCCATCCTTTCAGTTTCCGAACTGTCCTTACCCGGTTGTTTTTTTATTCCTTATTCCCATTATACCATTTCTCTGCAAATCTCGAGGGATAAAATGGCTATACCACAACCATGGTTATGTAGTAATAAACCAGGGGAGCGGTGAAAAGGATGCTGTCAAAGCGATCCAATACCCCGCCGTGGCCGGGCATAATTTTTCCAAAATCCTTGATGCCGGTCCACCGTTTCACCATGGAAGCGCTAAGATCCCCCATCTGAGCCACCGCCGAGCCTGCCCCTCCCAGGATCATCATGGAAAACACCCCATCGGGAATGAAAAAGTAGGCAAATGCGCCGCAGGCAATCACGGTTCCCGCCAGTCCCCCCAAGGAGCCTTCCACGGTTTTTTTCGGACTTACCCGGGGACAGAGTTTACGCTTGCCCAGGAACCTTCCGGAAAAATAGGCGAAGGTGTCGGTGGCAAAGGCGATGATAAAGACCAGCCAGATCACCTGGGGAGGACTGTCCAATAATTCCACCCGAAGAATGTAGCTCATGAGCAGAGGAACATACAACACACCGTACAGGGTCAGGATTCCGTCTTCAATGGTTCGCTTTTCCTGTAACAACAGTACCAGGGTGGTCAGCAAAAAAGCCCCGTAAATCCCCGGGGTCGCCCAGTCCTCTCCGAGATACAGGCTAAGCACCAAAATCACCGTAAAGACATAGCCCACGGCTTCCACCGGCCGATACCCTTTTTTTGAAAGGGCCGTATAAAACTCCCGCAGACCCGTAAGCATTACCACTCCCAGGGCCACCAATAAAGGGGTGCCCCCCAGGGTTATTATTCCCACCAGTATGGGTATTCCCACCACAGCGCTAATTATTCGAGTAATCATATCCTACCCCCAAACTTAAATTTTACCGAATCGTCGATTTCGATTTTGGTATTCCTCCACGGCTTTTTCCAGGTCCTCCCCGGTAAAGTCCGGCCACAGGGTATCGGTAAATACCAGTTCCGTATAGGCCAACTGCCACAACAGATAGTTGCTGAGGCGCATTTCTCCGCTGGTGCGGATAAGAAGGTCCGGGTCCGGCATATCCCCGGTATCCAGATGTTTCTCGATCTCTTCCTCGGTTACGGAAAGACCCTGGCGTTTTCCCCTGCGCTCCTCGTCGATGATTTCCTCCACGGCCCGGCGGATCTCGTCCCGGGCCCCGTAGTTCAGGGCGATATTGAAATTCAGTCCGGTGTTATCCTTGGTCAGGGCCTTGGCCTTTTGAATTTCCCTTCGGATTTTTTCGTCAAAGGCCTCAAGATCGCCAATGGTGGTGATCCGTACATTTTTTTTATCCAGGGCCTTGGATTCACTCTTAATATATTCCAATAAAAGCAGCATCAGTGCTTTGATTTCCGTCTTGGGTCGGGCCCAGTTCTCCGTGGAAAAGGCGTAGACCGTCAAATGGTTGATGCCCATGGCATCGGCCTTTTCCAGTACCGCCCGAAGGGCTTCCACCCCCTGGCGATGACCGGTTGCCCGCATTTTATTCTGTTTTTCGGCCCAACGGCCGTTTCCGTCCATAATGATGGCGATGTGTTTCGGCATTTCCTTCATGTTTTCCCACCTTACTGTTTTAAACCCCCGTAAGGGGGTTTAATCATTGTCCGCATCTATTATACCTCTAGGATTTCCGCTTCCTTATGCTTTACCAGTTCATCAATCTTATCGATGTATCCGTCGGTGATTTCCTGTACCGTATCCAATCCGTCCTTTAAATCGTCTTCAGTGATCTCGTTGTTCTTTTCCATCTTCTTTAGCTCGTCGTTGGCGTTTCTTCGCTCATTTCGAATGGCCACCTTGGCCTCTTCCGCCATTTTCTTCACCAGCTTTACCAGATCCTTTCGACGCTCTTCCGTTAACTGGGGGATATTGATTCGGATGATCTTTCCGTCGTTGCTGGGATTGAGCCCCAGGTCCGCGGAGATGATGGCCTTTTCAATGGCCTGAAGGGATGTGGCGTCATAGGGTTGTACGTTGATCAGCCGGGGTTCCGGTGCGGTGACGGAGGCCAGTTGATTCAGGGGCGTGATGGCGCCGTAGTACTCCACTTTCACCTTGTCCAGCATCGAAGGGTTCGCCCGTCCCGCCCGTACGGTGTTTAAGTCCTCCTTTAACACGTTTAAGGTCTTTTCCATGCTTTGTTTCATTTCCTTGTGTACTTTCAGTTCCATTTTTCTTTCCTCCCTTAATAAATGTAGGTTCCGATTTTTTCTCCTAGGATGACCCGCTTAATACTGTTCGGTTCCTCTAGGCCAAATACTTTGATGGGAATGCTGTTGTCCATACATAGGGATGTTGCCGTGGTGTCCATCACCTTCAGTTCCCGGTTGAGAATCTCCAGATAGCTTAAGGTATCGAACTTCACGGCGTCGGACTCGGTGTTGGGGTCCTTGTCGTAGACCGCATCCACGTTTTTCGCCAGTAAGATCACTTCCGCTTCGATTTCGGCGGCCCGCAGGGCTGCGGTGGTATCCGTGGTGAAATAGGGATTTCCCGTCCCGGCGGCGAAGATCACAATCCGCTGTTTTTCCAAATGGCGAATGGCCCGTCGACGAATATAGGGTTCGGCGATTTGGCGCATTTCAATGGCGGTCTGTACCCGGCAGGTGGCTCCCAGGTTCTCCAGGGCGTCCTGGAGTGCCAGGGCGTTGATCACCGTGGCGGTCATGCCCATGTAATCCGCCGTGGCCCGGTCCATGCCCTTGCCGCTTCGGCCTCGCCAGAAATTTCCGGCCCCTACCACGATGGCGATTTCCACACCCATGTCTCCGACTTCCTTTACTTCCTTGGCAATGCGCTCTAGGGTATCGGTATCAATGCCAAAACCCTTAGTCCCCGCTAAGGCTTCCCCACTCAGTTTTAATAACACCCGCTTGTACACTGGCTTACTCATCAAACTCCCCCATTCTATTTATTTCGATATCACCCTTGAAAATTCCTGTTAAAATCCGATAATTTTCCATAATAATTCAAAAAAAATTATAACTTAGTCTCCTATATAAATCAAGAGAACACTTCCGTGTTCCCTCGACTAACATTCTCATGGAATTATTTTTTGATCTGGTTGGCAACTTCCTCGGCGAAGTTTTCTTCCTTCTTTTCTAAGCCTTCCCCTACTTCAAATCGGGTGAATCTTCGAATGTTCAGGTTTTCACCGATTTTCGCAATCTTTTCGTTGAGAAGCTCTCCCACGGTTTTGTCGGGATCCTTGACAAAGGGCTGCTCCAGTAGACAAATTTCGTTGTAGTACTTGCTGA
>CAZTIJ010000041.1:0-12379 GCA_964613365.1 uncultured Clostridiaceae bacterium
TGTTCTTTGGCCCGAACTTCAGCATTAAAACGAAAGTTGCTATGGTAAGTACCAGGGCGATAAGAATATATCCAACAGCAGCCGCAGGGCTGCTGGCTGATAACACAATGCTTACGATTATGGCGATCCCTCCGGAAATACCCGGTATTCCCAAGCCAGGGATCGTAGCTTCCACCAGAAGAAGAATGATCCCTACTGCAAACAATATTATTGCAAGGATTCCCGAATCTCCGGCCAACAGGCTACCAATAAAATACAGACTGAAGGAGGAGAGTCCGATTATCGCTCCGGCCCCAAGTCCCGGTGTAAACACTTCAAATACCAGCCCCATAAAACCTAAGGAAAGGAGAATCGGAGCGACGGTTGTGCCCGTGGCAAATTGAGATATCCGGGCCCGAAAGGGCATTTCCATCTGTTCGATACGATTATAGGGTATTTCAAAAGCTCCAAGCATTTCCTCATAGCTATTGGTTCTCATATCGATAAACTCTAGATCCAAAGCTTCCTGGGCTGTAAGATTCAACAGTCTTCCTTCCTCTACCAGCCCATCAATAACCAGAGATTTATCCGCCATGGCAGCTACAATTTCCGGATCCCGGCCGGTTTCCTGAGCAGCACCGCGAAGGCTTGCCACCCAGCTAGAAAGCACCTTTTCCGTATCAGGTATGGTCTCCGCAGAACCGATATTGCTTCCCGGTGACATTGCAATGAAATCCGAAGATATGGTGATCAGTACTCCGGCGGAAATTGCCCGGGTATTGACAAAGGATACGGTGGGTAAATCGGTTCTCATCATCATAGGACTTAAATCCTCAGCTGAGTCCACCCGGCCTCCATAGGTGTCAATCTCAAAAATAATCCCTGAAGCCTCAGGGTCTGACTCCACCTTTTCTATGGATTGTCGGACATATTCATATACCGCGGCATTTATTTCTCCCTCAATGGGAATAACGTATACCGTCCCCTCATCATTTTGAGCCTCGGTGAAGCTTAAAGACAAGGCAAAAACAATGATCAATACGAAGGATAGTATGCTTCTCGTTTTCATAGGGTTTCCTCCTCGTTTTTTCAGACTATTCTATGAATCATTATAACATAAAACGTTACACTGTTGGGACCTTACGACTAATTATAAATAAAAATTTACTTATATAATTTCTTTTGCACTCTTATGATTACTTATTATATATGCCCAAATTTTCCTCCCTTAAGCCCATTTTTAGTTTGTTTTTTATTTCCTTTAAAAAACCACACGGGTTGTCTAAGTAAGTCCCAGTGGTACAAAAAGTAATAAAACCCGGATTTCTCCGGGTTTGGGTTTATTTATTATTCAAAATTCAACTCTTCATTCACAATTTTATTTACGAGTTTTCCATCACCTCGACCTTTTACCTGGGGCATAACCATTCCCATGATTTTGCCCATGTCGCTTTTTGACTCCGGTTGGACTTTTTCGATGGCTTCTTTTACGATACCACGAATTTCCTCTTCCGTCAGTTGTTTTGGCAAATAGGTCTGTAGAATGTCAATTTCCTTCCGGTTTTGTTCTGCCAAATCCTCACGACCACTTTTTTCAAAGTCTTCGATGGAATCCTTTCGCTGTTTTACTTGTTTTGAGATAATCTGAATTACTTCTTCATCGCTTACATCCTGTCGTTTATCGACTTCCCACTGCTTGATGTCGGAACGAATCATTGTAATTACATCTTTTTTAAGTTTATCTTTGTCTTTCATTGCTGCTTTCAGATCCGCTGTTAGCTTCTCTTTAAGGTTCATTGGTTCACCCTCTTCGTAAGACTAATATCGCTTCTTGTTCCGCTTTGCAGCCTCTTCTTTTTTCTTTCTCTTCGTACTAGGCTTTTCATAATGCTTTCGCTTTTTAGCTTCCGCTAAAACCCCCGATTTTGAACATTCTTTTTTAAATCTTCTAAGTGCATTATCAATGCTCTCATTATTGTTCACTTTAACTTCAGACATTTATTAACCCTCCCTCCGATAGCAACCAATGTGCTTTTTCCATAGCGTTTTCGCCATTGTGCAAGTGGGATAAACACCTAGTCATTATATCGTATATTTCTTTTTTATGCAAGTGAATTTTTAGAGCTTCCGATAGCCGGAAGTCCATGGGGCAGGACTCTCCCGTTAACCTGGAGGCCACTGCATAGACCGACCGCCTAATAAATGAAAATGCAGATGCCCGACGGTTTGTCCACCGTGTTCATTGCAATTGTTTACCACACGGTAACCCCGATCCAGTTCCTTATCCTTTGCGATACGCTGAATGGCCTGAAAAATCTCAGGAAGAAGCTGTTGCTGTTCTCCTAAAGTCATCTCTTGAATATTAGGGATATGTTTTTTCGGTATCACCAGTATATGGACAGGAGCCTGAGGATTTACATCTTCAAAAGCCAGTACCTGTTCACTTTCATAAATCATTCGGGTGTCCATTTCCTTGTTTGCAATTTTACAAAAGATACAATCCATAGAAAACACCTCCTTTTACTTAATCAATTCGACATTCAGCAAAAAACTCCTGCTTTTCTTCCTGAATATCGAAAATTTTGACCGTTTGTACTTCCTTGGATAAATCCGTATCGGATTTCCCCTTCACCTTTACATACCTAGTGGTAAATCCGGTGCAGAGCTTCTCTTCTCGATCATATCCTTCGAACAACACCTCTTCTTTTTTGTCCACAAAGAACTCCATATACTTTCTTTTTAACCGGCCTCCCAAGTTGATGAGCTTCTCGCTCCGTTGCTGTTTGATGTTTCCGTTAATCTGATCTTTATAGTTTGCCGCCGGAGTGCCTTTTTTCGGTGAATACTTAAACACATGGATTTCAGAGAACTCTAATGCCTCAACCAGGTCATAGGTATCCAAAAAATCCGCCTCCGTTTCTCCAGGGAACCCCACAATCACATCCGTGGTAAGGGCGGGATTTTCAAAATACTGCCGGATCAACTGAATCGCCCGTCGATATTCGTCCCGGTTGTACTTACGGTTCATCCGTTTCAGTACATGATCAGAACCACTTTGTAAAGATAGATGAAAATGTGGGCAGAGTTTATCAACTTTTTGCAACTCCTGTAGGAAGGATTCATCAATCAAGTTCGGTTCCAGGGAGCTAAGGCGAACTCGAAGAATTCCGGAGACTTGGTTGATTTCCTTTAACAGTTCCAAAAAATAATCCTGCTGATTCAAATCCTTTCCATAGGATGCAATATGAATCCCTGTTAAAACCACTTCCTGATAACCGGCCTCTGACAGGCGGTTGACTTCCTCCAAAACCAGTTCCTTATTTCGGCTTCGTATGTTTCCTCTTGCATAGGGAATGATACAGTAGGTGCAGTACTGATTGCAGCCCTCTTGAATTTTTATAAAGGCCCGGGTTTTCCCTTCGTATTCCGTAAGGGCCAGATCTTCAAATTCATAAACCTGCATAATATCCCCGACAAATTGATCCCCTCGGTCCCCATCCTTGTTTTCCACCAAACGAACAATCTCCTTCCGTCCGTGGGTTCCTATCACAATGTCTACTCCTTCCAAACCTTGAACCTCTTCCGGTGCCACTTGGGCGTAACAACCGACCACCGCCACGACGGCAGCGGGATTGCGTTTTTTCATCTTGCGGATAAACTGTCTCGACTTCCGGTCCCCTACATTGGTTACGGTACAGGTGTTGATTACATACACATCAGCAAATTCTCTGTCGCTAACAATCTGGTAGTCCGCATTTTTAAAGAGTTCCATCATCGCTTGGGTTTCATATTGATTCACCTTACAACCTAAGGTGTGAAATGCTACTTTTTTCAATCCTTTAACCTCCTAAGTCGCCACGTTCGTACTGCACCATGGTAAGCATTGCCAGCCCGGCGGTTTCCGTGCGCAAAACTCTCGGACCCAGGGTTACGGCTTTGGCTCCGATTCTTTTAAGATCCTCAACCTCATCCTCAGTAAAGCCTCCCTCGGGTCCGACCCATAGACCAATGGATCGGAGAGACCGCTTCGTTTTTTCGTTCCTATCGGCTAATGGCAATACCCTCAAGCCATCTTTTTTTTCCTCTTCATAGGCCACAATCTGGACCTCTTCCGCCGAGCTATGGATTGCCCGGTTAAACTCCACCGGCTCCGTAATCTCCGGTATGATTATCCGCTTGCTTTGTTTCGCCGCTTCGTAAGCAATTTTCTGCCACCGCTCCTGTTTTTTATGTTGATCTTTTTTTGTTTTCAGCTGCACTACACTTCGTTGGTTCATCACGGGAACAATACGCCAAACCCCTAACTCCACGGCCTTTTGAATGATCAGTTCCATTTTTGAAGCTTTGGGCAGACCTTGATATAAGGTGATTTTCAAAGGAGATTCCCGTGGTAGGCTTCTAAACTCTAAGAGTTGTACGTGATGGCTTTTTTTCTCCATTGCAATAATTTCTCCTAGATATTCCTGCTCTTCACCCACCACCACTTCAATTATATCCCCTGTATTTAGACGCAGCACTTTCTCTAAGTGTTTTGCATCTTCCCCGGTGATGGTAGCAATCCGGTCCTGAACCTGGGACTTTCCCACAAAAAATCGATGCATTCCTAAGCCTCCTTTAGCCGACCGTACAGGGCCGCCCATTCCCCTTTTTCTACGATTCTATACACTTCAATATTATGGGCTTCCAATGCTTTTTTTACAAGTTGTATTTTCTCTAATATGATTCCCGAGGCGACCAATGTACCCGAGGGCTTTAAATACTGTTGAAAATCCGGTGCCATAGTAATGATGACATCGGCAATGATGTTAACTACGATAATATCCCCTTTTTCATCGATGTTATCCATCAAGTTTCCATGGTACACCGACACTTGATCGGATACCCGGTTTTTTCCCACGTTTTGTCGTGCCACCTCTACGGCTACCGCATCAAGATCTACAGCGACCACTTTCCTTGCCCCGAGTTTTGCTGCTGCTATTCCTAATATCCCACTACCACAGCCGATATCAAATACCAGATCTTTTTGGTTTACCACGGATTCCAAGGCTTCAGCACACATGGTTGTGGTTTCATGAGTGCCGGTACCGAATGCCATACCGGGATTCAGTTCTATAATAATGTCTTTCGGCTGTGGATCGTAGTTTTCCCAATCCGGTTTGATGATGAGCTTTTTGCCGATCCTCGTCGGTTTGTAATACTGTTTCCAAGTATTACTCCAATCTTCATCCTTCACTTCCTTAGTCTCCACGGTTCCTTCACCGATGTCCAGGCCGTAATGAGGCAGGTATGCAATGGAGTGTTTGATCAGTTGAATCTCGTCCGCAACACCATCGGTTTTAGGCAAATACCCTTTAATCAGAGCCCCTTCATAGTCAAAGGCATAGAGTTCTTCATCCACATAATCCCAGGTTTTTTGATCCTGATTGATGAAATCAAAATCCTTGGGATCTTCAATCACAACCCCTTTCACCCCTGCATCGTAAAGAATATTCGCCACGGCTTCCGTGGCTTCCGTTGTTGTTTTAATGGTCAGTTCCATCCATTCCACTTCATCACATCCTCATTCGTCTTTGGTTTTATTATAACCGATTTACAAGGTTTTGGACAACCCTAACCCTTTAACGGTATAGAAAAATCACTCCTTGGGAGTGATTTCTATTACTTTCATTGAACTTCCTATCCGTAAAATCTAAGACAGCATATCCTTTACTTTATCAATAAAGGATTTGCGCTGTTCGTGGACTTCTTCGCCGCTTGCTTTGGCAAATTCCTTCAGTAACTCTTTTTGTTTGGAAGAAAGCTTTTTGGGAACCTCCACGGTTACCCGGATATATTGGTCCCCTTTACCGTAGCCATGGGGGTTGACAATTCCTTTGTTTTTCAATCTAAAGACCGTGCCACTTTGAGTTCCTTCCGGCATCTTGTACTTGACTTTCCCTTCCAAGGTCGGAACTTCCAAATCATCTCCCAATGCTGCCTGAGCGAAGGTTATGGGCATTTCACAAATGACGTTATCCCCCTCCCTGGTAAACAGATTATGGGGTTTTACCCGTACAATAATGTACAGATCTCCATGGGGTCCGCCTTTGCTTCCCGGCTCTCCGTAGCCTCTTAAGGGAATGACAGATTCGTTGTCCACCCCCGCAGGAATCTTGATTTTGATTTTCTTTTCTTTTTGTACTTTGCCTTTTCCATGGCAGGTATTGCATTTTTCCTCGATGATCTTTCCGTCTCCGCCACATTTGTTACAGGTCCGAACATTTACGATTTGTCCCAAGGGTGTGTTTTGGGCATACTTCACTTCCCCGGTACCGTTACACTCCGAACACTTTTTCGCATCCGTTCCCGGCTTTGCACCGCTGCCGTCACAGGTCTCACAGTTTTCCTGACGATAAAACTTGATTTCCTTCTCCACTCCGAAGGCCGCCTCTTCAAAGGTAACGGTTACCTGATGCTGAATATCCGCTCCCTTTCTCGGTCCTTGCCTTCGGGACCTACCGGAACCGCCGCCGAACATGTCGAAAATATCCGAGAAGATGTCATCAAAACCGCCGCCACCAAAACCACCGCCAAAACCACCGCCGGCAGAGGCTTGAGGGTCCACTCCCGCATGACCGAATTGGTCATACCGTTGCCGTTTTTCCGGGTTGCTGAGGATTTCATAAGCCTCACTGGCTTCCCGAAACTTCTCCTCGGCATTTTTGTCCTCAGGGTTTCGGTCCGGGTGATGTTTCATGGCCATCTTCCGATACGCTTTTTTTATCTCTTTTTCATCGGCATTTTTGTCCACACCCAGGACTTCATAATAATCTCGCTTACTCACCGTTCCACCACCTTTCTATATTCCAGATGAAATGTTTTGATTCATCTTTGTTCAATGCTAAGGGCACCCGCAGGTGCCCTTAGCATACATTTATTTTTCCGTCTTTACTTTTCCTCGTCACTCTTTTCTTCATCGTCCACTTCTTCATACTCGGCATCTACCACATTGTCTTCTTCTCCTTGGTCTCCTCCTTCTTGACCTTGGCCGTCTCCCTGTTGCTGAGCATCTTGATACATTTTCTGAGAAACATTGTGAAATGCCTGGTTTACGCTTTCTATGGTAGCCTTCATTTCTTCCACATTGTCCTCTTCCTTGGCCTTTTTCAGTTTTTCAAGCTCCTCTTCGACCTGAGCCTTTTCTTCGTCGCTGATTTTATCCTTCGCTTCCTCAAGGCCTTTTTCGATTTGATAAATTAAAGAATCCGCTTGATTTTTGGTTTCAATGGCTTCCTTTTTCTTTTTATCTTCCTCTTCAAACTTCTCCGCTTCCTTAATCTTTTGTTCCACTTCTTCTTCGGAAAGGTTGGTGGAGGCGGTAATGGTGATTTTTTGCTCCTTGCCGGTTCCTAGGTCCTTTGCCGAAACGTTTACAATGCCGTTGGCGTCAATGTCAAAGGTTACTTCGATTTGAGGTACTCCTCGAGGTGCCGGTGGAATATCCGTTAACTGGAATCGTCCTAGGGTAGAGTTGTCCGCGGCCATTTGACGTTCCCCTTGGAGTACATGAATGTCCACTGCGGTTTGATTGTCCGCTGCGGTAGAAAATACCTGACTTTTCTTTGTGGGAATGGTGGTGTTTCGTTCGATCAACTGAGTGAACACCCCTCCTAAGGTTTCAATTCCCAGAGATAAAGGCGTAACATCTAGAAGCAATACATCTTTAACGTCTCCTGTCAGCACCCCTGCTTGAATGGCTGCTCCTAGAGCCACACATTCATCGGGGTTAATGCCTTTGTGGGGATCCTTTTGAGTTATCTTTTTAACTGCAGCTTGTACCGCAGGAATCCGTGTGGATCCTCCCACAAGAATAACTTTATCAATATCGCTGTCGGTAAGATCTGCATCCTTTAGGGCCTTTTTCATGGGCTCAATGGTTTTTTCCACCAAATGACTGGTCAGTTCATCAAACTTTGCCCGGGTTAGGTCCATATCCAAGTGTTTCGGACCACTGGCAGTTGCCGTAACAAAGGGAAGGTTGATATTGGTGGTCATGGTGCTGGATAGTTCTTTTTTCGCTTTTTCCGCAGCTTCCTTCAGTCGCTGCAAAGACATTTTATCGTCCCGTAAGTCCACCCCTTCCTGCTTTTTAAAGTCTTCCGCCACATGATCGATGATCATTTGATCGAAGTCGTCTCCCCCTAAGGAATTGTTTCCGTGGGTGGCCAACACTTCAAAAACACCGTCTCCGAGCTCTAGGATGGATACATCGAAGGTTCCTCCCCCTAAATCATAAACCATTACTTTTTGTTGCTCTTCCACTTTATCAAGACCATAGGCAAGGGAAGCCGCCGTAGGCTCGTTGATGATCCGCTTTACTTCTAGACCTGCAATTTTCCCCGCATCCTTGGTAGCCTGTCGCTGGCTGTCTTCAAAATATGCCGGCACGGTGATGACCGCTTCCGTCACTTTTTCTCCTAAATAAGCCTCCGCATCGGCCTTTAGCTTCTGTAAAATCATTGCGGAAATATCCTGAGGAGAGTATTCCTTACCGTCAATCTTATCCACATGGTCCGTACCCATGTGTCTTTTGATGGATGCTACGGTTTTTTCAGGATTTGCCACGGCTTGACGCTTTGCCGGCTCTCCTACGATTCGCTCACTGTCTTTGCCGAAGGCCACCACCGATGGGGTGGTTCTGTTCCCTTCTGAGTTGGCAATAACCTTCGGTTCGCCACCTTCCATTACAGCTACACAAGAGTTTGTTGTTCCTAAATCAATTCCAATAATTTTTCCCATATTATACTGCCTCCTTGTTTTCTTTTTATTAAGTTGAATCTGTCCGGAGTTTGTCCGGATTGTTGCATAGGGTTTGTAAATTTTTAAGATTTATTGTAAAAACTAAGCAAGCTATCACTTAGCAACCTTAACCATGGCTGGTCGAAGGATTTTTCCGTGAAGTTTATATCCTTTTTGTAATACTTCAATTACTGTATCCGACGCATATTCTTCACTTTCTTCCTTGAGGATCACTTCATGAAAGTCCATATCATAGGGCTCATGTAAAGGAAACTCCTCTTCAATGGAGTTCTTTTTGAGAACATCCTTAAACTGTTTTAACACAAGCTCCAACCCTTTATACATTTCTGTAGCTTCCTCGGAGTCCTGAGCATCCAGAGCCCGCTCCAAATTATCCACCACTTGTAGAAGGTCCAGGGCAAATTCCTTTACGGCGAATTTTCGATCCTTTTCCCGCTCTCGATCCATCCGCTTTTTGTAGTTGGCAAACTCCGCCTGTTGACGCTTTAATGCTTCACAGTACTGAAGAGATTCTTCCTGCTCTTTTTTTAGCGCCAGTTCCAACTCCCGGATCCGCTCCTGTTGTTCTTCCTGAATTTCCTGGGGGGTCTTTAGCGTCTCTTCCCCCTGTTCTTTACTTTCCTCGAAATCCTCATCAGTGCTTTGGACGTCTTCTTCCTGAAGATTTTCCGGATTTTTTTTGGGATCCGCTTCTTCCTTCGACTTTTTGAACATCAATAAACACCTGCCTTTAATATTTGATTAATAGTTATCTCTGAGTAAATCATTCAATTGCTTATTCAGTTGATGCATAATGGATACCACCTTGGAATAATCCATCCTGGTCGGTCCGATGACGCTTAGGTGTCCGACGGTACGGTTGTCTATTTTATAGGTGGTGGTCACCAGACTGCATTCCTGAGCGATATCATACAGATTCTCTCTCCCGATGGAGACCCGTAGGCCCTCTTGATCCGGTAGGGATAAGAGATTTTTGATCAATTCTTTTTCCTCTAACATGGCCAAAAATGAACGGGCTTTTACGATATCATTAAACTCGGGAAAATTAAAAATGTTAGTGGTTCCGCTAAAGAATACATCAATCTGTTCCACTTCCTTTACCACTTCCTGCAGATGCATTATAATCATTTCAATGGCCCTTCGGTATTCATAGAGTTCCCGCTGAATTTTTTCAATCACTAGTTGGGAAACTTTACGAATCTCTATTCCCTGCAAGTGATGGTTCAAGAAGTTGGAAATCATTTGCAGTTCTTGAGGTTCTAAATTTTGTGCGATACGCAACAGCGTGTTTTTGACCAGTCCCGTATCCATTATTAACACCACCAAAATTCGCTCTTCATCCACTGGGACAAGTTGGAGGTGTTTGATCCGGTTTTCCTTGGTTTTTTCCGCCATAGCAATAGAAGTATAGTCAGTAAGCTCCGACAAATACTCCGCACTGTGTTTTAATAGATTTTGTACTTCATGAAACTTTTGCATCAGATTTTCACGCAGAGCTTGCCGTTGGATTTTCGCCAGAATTCTCGACTCCATTAACTTATCCACATACAGTCGATAGGCCTTATCGCTGGGGACTCTGCCGGAAGAGGTGTGTAATTGTTTTAGATAGCCTTCTTCTTCCAGCTCTGCCATTTCGTTACGAATTGTGGCCGCACTGACCCCTAAGTCGTATTTCCTAGAAAGGGTTCTAGAGCCTACAGGCTCTGCGGTTTCAATGTAGTCCGTAATGATCGCTTGGAGAATTTTAAGCTTTCGTTCACTTAATTCCATGGTTGCCACCTCAATTATTAGCACTCACTCTAATCGAGTGCTAATTATTATGACACTAAATTATCACGAAGGAGAATCTTTGTCAAGGGCTTTACCAAAAATTAATCTAAGATCTCTCGAAATAGGGAGTTGGATAAATAAAGGCCTTTCGAAGTGAATCTCAATCGACCTTCACAGGTTTGTAAAAGTTCATTTTTTTCAAACTCCCGGAGCTTCCGTTTTATCCTATTTTCCACCGGGGTTTTGTACCGCTTCGCCAAATAATCTATATCCACCCCTTCTAGAAGACGCAAACCAAGGATTAAGGATTCCCTCAACCTCTCCCGATCCGATAGTATTTCTTCTCCCCCAAGGGGTTTTTCTCCTGCTTGAATCATCCGGTGATAACCACCGAAGTCCTCGACATTAAAAAAACGACGGTTTCCCATGCTGGAATGGGCCCCAAGACCAAGGCCCAGGTATTCTCTATTTTCCCAGTAGGTACGATTATGACGGCACTGGAAGCCAGGCTTAGAAAAATTGGAAATTTCATAATGCTCATAGCCACCTTGATATAAAAACTTCCGTAGAAAATGATACATATCCACCTCAAGGTCTTCATCGGGCTCTGGAACCCTCCCTTGGCTAATCCTACGGGCAAGCTCCGTATCTTCGTTGACAATCAAACCGTAGGCGGAAATATGGGGAATGTCCAGTTTTTTCACCCACCCCAGGGTTTTTTCAAAGTCTTTCATACTCTGCCCCGGAAGGCCGAACATTAAATCACAATTGATGTTATTGTAACCGATTTCCCGTGCATTGCCTAGGCTTTCTAAAAAATCCTCGGGGCCATGGATCCGCCCCAAAGCTTTCAATAATTGTAGCTTCTCGCTTTGCAGTCCCATGCTTAGACGATGAATTCCAAGCTCATAGTAACGAGCCAATTTATCATAGCTAAGGGTATCAGGGTTGCCTTCAATGGAAATCTCCGGATCCTCACTGAAAGAGAACACCCTCCGTAATTGCTTCATGATTTTTGCAATTCCTTCTCCTGGAACCATACTGGGAGTTCCCCCTCCGATAAATAGAGTATCTATTATGAAGGTTTTCCCAAGATCTCGGTATAAATCAATCTCTTTACACAAATCATCCAAATATTCTCGTATATCGTTATTGTTACAGTTCTGAAAAGAACGAAAATCACAGTAGTGGCATTTCTTTTTGCAAAAAGGAATATGAATATATAGGCTGAGTTTTTTCATTTTTTCACCACCTTCCCCAAAAAAACTAGCAACATTACGTTGCTAGCTTTTCCCATCACGGGCCTGGGTATTGAAAAACGTATTTTGCTTTATTGGATATTTAAGAAGCCCCGATTAATCATCAAGTTTTAATACGGACATAAAGGCTTTTTGAGGAACTTCCACATTACCCACCTGACGCATCCGCTTTTTCCCTTCTTTTTGTTTTTCCAACAGTTTTTTCTTACGGGAAATATCCCCTCCGTAACACTTAGAGGTTACGTCCTTACGAAGGGCCCGCACCGTTTCCCTGGCCACCACTTTAGTGCCGATGGAAGCTTGAATCGGTACTGCAAACTGATGTCGGGGAATTTCATCCTTCAATTTTTCACACATACCTCGTCCCCGGGTCTCCGCCGTGCTTCGGTGCACAATGAAGGATAAAGCGTCCACCTGCTCATGATTAATTAGAATATCCAGTTTCACAAGGTTGGACTCCTGATATTCTTTAAACTCATAATCCAGGGATCCGTATCCCCGGGTTTTGGACTTAAGAGCATCGAAAAAGTCGTAGATTACTTCATTTAGAGGAAGATGATAGTTTATTACCA
>CAZTIJ010000041.1:12389-13667 GCA_964613365.1 uncultured Clostridiaceae bacterium
TATCTTCGATGTATTCCATATCCAGCATGGTTCCCCGTCGACTTTGACAGAGCTCCATTACCTGTCCTACGTAATCATTGGGTACCATAATTCCAGCCTTCACAATCGGCTCTTCGATCATTCGAATCTCCTGAGGTTCCGGTAAGTTAGCCGGGTTTTGAATCATCACTACCTCTCCATCGGTTTTTGTCACCCGATAAATAACACTGGGAGCTGTAGTGATAACGTCTAAGTCGAACTCCCGAATCAACCGCTCCTGGATGATCTCCATATGAAGGAGACCGAGAAATCCACATCGAAAACCAAATCCAAGGGCTGCGGAAGTTTCCGCTTCAAAAACTAGGGAAGCATCATTTACTTGAAGTTTTTCCAGAGCATCCCGTACATTTTCATACTTTTCTCCTTCGGCAGGATAAATCCCACAGTAAACCATCGGTGTCGCTTTTTTATAGCCGGGTAGGGGGTGTTCTGTCGGCCGATGGGTCTCCGTGATAGTATCCCCCACTCGACAGTAGCGTACATCTTTAATGCTTGCGGTAACGTAACCTACGTCCCCCGCCTGTAGTTCCGGAAGAGCTACGGGATTCGGAGAGAATACTCCCACTTCATTGACCTCAAAGCTTTTTCCCGCGGCCATCATTTTAATATTCATGCCTTTTTTAATCTTTCCTTCATATACCCGGACATAGGCGATCACCCCTTTGTAGTTATCATAAAAGGAGTCGAAAATCAAAGATTTAAGCGGCTTTGACTCATCATCCTTCGGGGGCTCAACCTTTGTCACAATAGCTTCTAGTACATCTTCAATATTAATCCCGTTTTTCGCTGAAATCAGCGGGGCATCACTGGCATCAATCCCGAGAATCTCTTCAATCTCTTTTTTCACTTCCTCTATACGGGCACCGGGCAGGTCGATTTTATTAATAACGGGAATGATTTCAAGATCCTGCTCTAGGGCTAAGTATACATTGGCCAAGGTCTGAGCTTCAATTCCCTGGGCGGCGTCCACAACTAAAATAGCGCCTTCACAAGCCGCAAGACTTCTCGATACTTCATAGGTGAAATCCACGTGTCCCGGGGTATCGATTAGGTTCAGGGAATATTCTAATCCATCATTGGCCGTATATAGCAGACGAATGGTTTGCAACTTAATAGTAATGCCCCGTTCCCTTTCCAGTTCCATATTATCCAATAACTGCTCCTGCATATCTCTCTCGGCGATCAGGCCGGTTTTTTCAATCAGTCGGTCCGCCAGGGTAGATTTACCATGGTCGATAT
>CAZTIJ010000042.1:0-13436 GCA_964613365.1 uncultured Clostridiaceae bacterium
CTTATATGGCTGACCAACTCACAGAAAAAGATCCTCGGGTGCGTTCTCCCATTACAATTAATCGGTAAGTGCCGGTTTTATCGACAGGAATTTCCAGCATCTCCTCATAACCATCTCCGGTAGAAAGAGGATATATTTCTCCGGTAGGGCTTTTAATTTTCATCTCCAGGTTTCCCTTTTTCACTTCCGAACTATAAGCAATGGTGATAATCTCCCCGGGCTCTCCTTCGATCCTACGACTTTCCATACCGTCAAAATAATAGTAAGAAGCGGTTAACGTGTTGCCGACCCCTGTGGAAATATAACCGATTTTTAAATTCGAAGCATTACACCCGGCCAGTAACAAAAGAACCAGGACTCCTAAAAGGATTCCCCCTTTGTACCTTATTTTTCTACTAGTGCTCATAACCTCCCCATCCTTTCCTGTTTTTATACTTTGATATAATTTTACCTTGTTTCAGGTTTCAAAATAACAGTCGGAAGAAGGGAGTAATCTCCGTCTAAAGACGGATATTGTTTTATTGTTTCAATGTATTTGCTTATCGTCTTCTTCTTGCAATCAAAATCATTCGTACAAGTTGTAAAACCGCCGTTGCCATGGCTGCAACATAGGTTAGCGCTGCGGCGTTCAACACCGCCTTGGCCCCTTTTTCCTCTTCTGCAATTAAATAACCTTCTGACTGCAATAGCCCCATGGCCCGGCTACTTGCGTTAAACTCCACCGGTAAGGTGATCACTTGAAATAGTACCGCTGCAGCAAACAAATAGATTCCAACGGTCATCAACTCTCCCATGGAAGGAATCAGTAAGCCCACAATAAGGAAGATCCAGGCGGCGGAGGATCCGAATTTCGCTACGGGAAGAATCAAGTTTCGAAAGCTTAAGGGTTTATAACCTAACCCATGTTGAATGGCATGGCCTACCTCATGGGCTGCAACACTGACCGCTGCAATGGAGGTCCCCCGGGCCACGGATTCTGATAGACGAAGGGTTTGGGCTCCGGGGTCGTAATGGTCCCCCAGTTCTCCTTTCGCCCTTTCAATTCCCACATGGGAAAGATCATTCTGGTCCAACAACCTTCGGGCCACCTCTACTCCGGAATAACCCCTACGGGTAGGGACTTTCATATACCGGGAAAAATTGGACTTTACCTGTCCTTGGGCAAACATGGTCAGCAGTATCCCCGGGATCAAAATCAACATGGTAGGATCAAAAAACATTGGAAAATACATAAAACCAACTCCTTTTTGGATATTTGTTCAAGCCTACCACTGTTTCGTGAACTCATTATGAACTTGGGGTAATTTCCACGGGCGGATTACCATGGTTTTCATGATTTCATAGAAATTTCTTCCTTAGGTTTTTACGTAGTGTGAAAACGGGTATACAAAGGACTGTCTAAAAATTTTTAGGGAGGTGTAAGAACTTGCGTGTTTCTATTGGATTTTTCACAGCATTGTTTGTAGTTCTTGCCCTGGTTGTTACCGGCTGTGGAGGCTCGGAAGAAGATCCAGAAATCAGCCAGGAAAAGGAAGAGGAAATTGTATCGGTGATTGAGAAAAACATCGAGGCTACGGAAGAGGAAGACCTTGAGAGGGTTGCAAAAACCATGTATTCGGACCATCCCGACTTCGAGCTTTTCATGGAGGAAACCGAACAAATCTTTGAGCAGTTTGACCTGTCCTACGAGTTAGAAATACTGGATGTGAACATCGTGGATGAAGAAACCGCCAGAGTGGAATTCCGTCAGGAAACCTCCGCTGAAAACGAAGAAAATTTTGAAGATAACTTGATCACCGGCACCCATGAGCTTCGTAAAGCTGACGGTCAATGGAAAATATATGAAACCCATATCACTGATTCCCAACCACTGTAACGGACCTTGCTACTTTAAAGGCGATGGCATCGCTGCCATCGCCTTTTTTATTCTACCAACCCTTTTAAAAGGGAATACAATTATATTATACTTATGAAAGATCAGTGCGGTTCCTATTAACCCCGTACTATATTATCGATAGGCCCGATGGTACTGTTCCGGAGCTTTTATTTCATCCCGGAGAATTTTTCCAGCCTCCAGAGGCCAGTGGGGATTTCGAAGGAGTTCCCGGCCAAGATAAATAAAATCCGCCCGGTGGTTTTGCAAGGCCTCCTCCGCCATTTCTCCCCGAGTGATAAGTCCTCCCGCCATCACCGGAATTTCCGTCAACTTCTTGATGGTTTTTGCAAAATCTAATTGATAACCGGGATATGGATGGATTTTTGCTAGTACCGCACCACCGGAGCTGACATTGATTAAATCCAACCCGATCTCCTTTACCAGATTAATCATTCGGGCCAAATCCTCGGGATGATTTCCTTCCTTTACATAGTCCTCAGCGGAGATCCGAAGAATTACCGGTTTTTCCCAGGGCCAATGTTTATGCACTTCCTCCAATATCTCTTTTAGGAAACGAGTGCGGTTTTCTAGAGTCCCGCCGTACTCGTCCTCCCGTTGATTAATCAGCGGTGATAAAAACTGATTGATCAAATAACCGTGAGCGCCATGGATTTCAATGGTATCAAACCCCGCAGCCTCTGCCCGCCTTGCCCCTTCTCCGAAGGCTTTGATAACTTCATCGATCATTTCCTTCGTCATGGTAAGCGGTTGCTGATAATCCTCACTAAAGGGGATAGGTGCTGCACTGATGACAGCCTCCTCCTGCACGGCGCATTTTCTTCCTGCGTGTCCTAGTTGAATGCCCGCTTTTGCACCGCACTGATGAAGGAAGTCCACCAGGTCCTGTAAAGGACCGATGTGCTTGTCGGACCAGATCCCCAGATCTTCAGAGGAAATTCTACCCCTTTTTTCCACCGCCGTGGCCTCTAAAATAATTAAACCGGTACCGCCCAAAGCCCTTGCTCCATAATGCATTTTATGAAAGGCCTTTACCAGCCCTTCATCATCGGAGCTATACATACACATGGGTGCCATCACAATGCGGTTTTTCAGTGTAAGTCCCTTCAATATTCCCTCCGTAAATAATTTTGCCATGGATTACTCCTCCTCCAGTTTGTTTTCTCAATCAATGATCCCATCGCCATACTTTTCTTTTATTTAGATCACCGAAAGACTTACCGGGTTTATACCCCGCTTTTCAGAGGTAAAACCACTTATCCCGGGGGAGTGTGTTAGTTTACCCGAAACTCCGTCCGACTTCCCGATTCATCGCCATGAACGATCAGTTGTGCCTGAATCCGCTCTTTTAACTCTTCCACATGGGATATGATACCCACCAGGCGACCGCTGTCCTGTAGGTCGATCAGACAGTTGATGGCGCTATCCAGGGATTCCTGATCCAAAGTTCCGAAGCCTTCGTCGATAAACACGGTATCCAACATAATCCCTCCGGCGTAGGACTGTACCACTTCCGCCAGTCCCAGGGCCATGGAAAGGGAGGCCTTAAAGCTCTCCCCACCCGACAAGGTTTTTACCGATCGGGGAAGACCACTGTAACGATCAAACACTTCCAAATCCAAACCGCCACTTGCCCGGCGATCCTCAATACCCTCCGCAAGTTTTAGCGTATAGCGCCCGCCGGTCATGGGTGCAAATCGATGATTCGCAGCTACCAATACATCTGCTAAATAACTACGCAGGATAAATCGTTGAAAGGGTAGGCGCTGTTCATTGTTACCGCTGATCACGTTGGATATGTGCCCCAGGGTTTCGTATTCCTTTTCCTCTCTCCCCATATCTTCATTCAGCTTTTCCACATTACTCATGATAGTACCATTGGCGATTTTCCGTTGATTAACAGTATCCATCTTTTCCTGAAGCTTCCCAAGAATCTCTTTGATCCCGTGGATTTTTTCATCGAAGGTCTCGATTTTGGTTTTCTCAAAGCTTTCAATTCCCGATCGTTGTTGCTCAATGGCTGACTTCTTGTTGTTAAGGGCTTCATAATAATCCTTCAGAGCCTGCTCCAAGGCTTCTGCCTCCGGTATTCTTTTTTCCAGTTGCAATAATTTCTCTTCCGTGATATTTTCTTCCTCCAAAGCCTGCGTATATAGTTTTTTCTGTTGACTGCAACGTTCTTCGGTTTCCCTTCGCATCCTTTCTTCCGTTTCTAAGGTAGCCATTACTTTCGTTCGCTCCTCGTGCTTTTCCTGATAGGCCTCTAGGGTCTTCTCTTTTTTCCCCTCTTTTTCCTTCAGCTCCGCTGAAACCGTTGCCTCTTTTTTCTTCAAAGCCTCAACCTGTCTTAGTTCCGTAGGAATATTTTTTAACAGGGTTTCTTTTTCTGCCTCTAAAAGACCCATCGCCCTTTCCTCGGCCTGAACCTCTTCTCTGGCGGTTTCCTCCTCTTTTACAAGACGGTCCAGACTCTTTTCAACCTCGCTCTTTTTCTCCTCCGTTGAATTGTATATTTTTCGGTTCTCTTCCAGTGTTTTGATCTCATCCTCCAGAACCTTTTCCGCTTCTTGTTGTTCCTTCTTTAATCGGGAAATCCTTGTCAGATCCTTTGTAATTCCCTGGTCCTCCGGCAGTATTTCCAACAGTTCTTTATAGTAACCTTCCACCGTTTTTTCTTCATTGATTTTTGTCGCCTTAGCCGTTTCTAAGGTGATTTGGGCTTTATTTTTTTCATTTGCCGCTTTTTCTACTGCTTTTTCTCCCTTCTCCACCTCTTCTAAGCTGTAGACTTCTTGAGAAAAAAACGCAGGCATAGGGTGCTCTTTACTGCCGCACACCGGGCAGGGCATTCCCTGCTCCAGTTCTTTAGCGAGATTTGCCGCCTGGTTAAGGTGGTAGACCTTTCTCATTTCCTTCCAGTGGACATCCGCCTGTTTCCAGTCCTCCTCCCTTTTTTCATAGACACCTTTCTCTTTTTCCACTTCCTTATGTGCCTCTTCCAGGCTTTTCATGCTTTCCGTTGTTTTTTCCAGCAGATGATTCCTTTGCTTTAGAACTGTAAGCTCCCGTTCTTTTTGATAGAGTTTTGCTTCCGTTCCCTTCAAAGTCTCCAGGATTTTTTGGTAGGCCTCTATGTCTTTTTTACTCTTATCGAGGTTTTCCTTGACTTGCCTATGATTTTTCAGGGCCTTTTTCAAATCTCCATCCATCTCATTATATTCCTTATGGATCCTTTCAACTTCCCTTAGGACCCTTCGGTATTCTTCATATTTTGAAAGTGCATTGGTTAAGGATTCCATGTTTTTTCTATAAATTTCCGAGGTAACCTCGTCCTTTTTATTCTCTAAGACCTGAATTTCCCGGTTTAATTCTTCCAGTTTCCTCTTCCTTTTTTGAATTTCCTTTTGCCTTTCCTCCCCTTCTTTTTTTCGCTCCATATAAGTTCTTCGTTTAGGCTCTATCCTCTCCGCCTTTTTAATACTTCTTAGATCCCTTTCCATATTGCTGACAGCCTCTTGTTGCCCTTCCAACTCTTTTAAGGCGGCCTTTAAGTCTTCAAGCTCTTTTAGCTTCTGATTGTTATCCACTGCCTTTTGCCGTTTTTCAAAAAGTGTTCCCAGGGCTGTTTCCTCTTTTTCCTTTTCCTTTTTCAACCGCTCTAAGGTTTCCTTGTCCTCCTCTAGACTCATTGTGACTAAATTCAAGACGTTATCAATATTTAAGTATTCTTTTTGAAGCTCCTCCTGAAGCTTCCTTCCCTCGGAAGTATTGGGATCATAGGAAAGCTTTAACAGTTCGTTTTTCCGTTGAATAAGTTTTTGTTCCATTCTTTTTTCAAGATCCCGACTTTTTTCCTTAAACTTTCGTTGCAACTCTCCGTAAAGATGGGTTTTAAATATTCTTTTCAAGATGTCCGTTCGCTCATCGGATTTCGCCACCAAAAGCTTTCGAAATTCCCCCTGGGGGATCATCATTATCTGGCGAAACTGAGAGAGTTCCAGTCCCACCAGGTCAGTGACTTTCTCGGTTACCCCGGTCAGTCCGGTAATCGGCGTGGTTTCCTTCGGCAGGGTTAAGGTAGCTTCCCCCGGGGCTTCCGTATAGCCTCGGCCACTTTTTTTAAGGCGCTCCTGCTTCGGCCGACGCTGGACGGTGTATCGTTCCCCTCTTAACTCAAAGATAAAGGCCACCTCGGTTAATAGGTTCGGAGAAGCATTTTGACAACGGATGGATTTTTCCGGACGGTCGGTGCCGCTGGTTTCACCGTAAAGGGCGTAGCAGATGGCATCGAAAATCGAGGTTTTTCCCGCCCCCGTAGGTCCCGTGATTAAAAACAGGTGCTGCTTTTTCAATTCCTGAAAATCAATAACCTCTTTTCCTTTATAGGGACCAAAGGCACTGATGGATAATTGAATCGGCTTCATTAAGCCTCCCTCCCTTCCTGTTCCAGCTCTTCATAGACTTCGGAAAAATAATCCAAGGCCTCCTTCGTTGGTTCCTGTTCCACGGTGACGGTACGATAAAACTCAATAAAGAGTTCCCGGGGACTTTTCCCCTTCATTTCCGTAACCTGACCTTCTTCGGCTCCTGCAAATTCCACCTTCTCTCTTTCCAGCTGCAAAACATTGGGGTAAACCGACCGGAGCTTTTGCATGGGTTCATAGAGGGTTCCATGATCCGTTAAAACTGCATGAATGTAATCTTCGGTACTTCCCAGAGAATACACCTCTTCTTTCATCAACTCTTCCAATTCTCCCCTGATCACCCGCAGATCCCGTTTCGGTTCCAGGGATTTTAGTTCAACGGTTATTTCTCCTTTTTCCTTTAAATCGATCAATGTGAGGGATTTATTCTGCATCGCCTCGGAAAAAGAGTACTTCAGTAAGGATCCGGCGTAGCGAATCCGATCGTTTAACACCCGTTGGGGCCGATGAAGATGGCCTAGAGCTACGTAATCAAAAGGACGAAAGTGCTCGGCACTTACATATTCGGATCCTCCGATGCTTAAGGGTCGTTCGGATTCACTGGTTTCCGGCTCATCCGTGCCCACCACAAAGGCATGACTGATGCAGATGTTTCTTTTGGTTTGATCAAGCCCTTCCGTAATAGGGGTTAAAATTGTTTTCATGGCATCATCCTGGGATAAGGATTCTTCTTTGTTGAACAGTGCCTTTACCACCGCCGGTTCACTGTAAGGAATGGGATAAAAACAAACTTCCCCGTATTCATCCTCCAGAATTATCGGTTTCGTGGTTTTCTGTGGTCTTCCCAGGATATGAAGGCCCCGGTCTTTTAAAAGCTTACTTCCGAAGTTCAGTCGGTCAGGACTATCGTGATTACCGGCGATTGCAATAACTTGAATCCCCAAGTCCATAACAATTTTCGAAAGTACCTGATCCAAAAGCTCCACCGCTTCGGTGGGGGGAACGGATCGGTCATACAAATCTCCGGCGATGATTAACACATCCACCTTTTCCCGCTGTAGTAAGTCGATTAATTCATGCAAAATATATTCCTGGTCCGCGGTCATATGGAGACCATGGACCAGTTTCCCGATATGCCAATCTCCTGTATGTAGTATTTTCATTACCTTCAATCCCTTCGTGTTCAATTTTTACAGATTTTCCCGAAACAATGATAATATCATTGTACATCAGCCATCTCTTGCTGTCCAACAGTTATGAAATAACCTGTGTAAGGATTTTATGATAAAGCTTCGGGACAAATGTCCTGTAACCCGGGGCACTAATCCTCTATTGAATATGCCTTTTCAACGATATACTATAAATAATCGATGGAGCGACTGGGTTTGTCAGCTTATTAACAATCGTCGCATCGATTCCTAAGAATTCATATATAAAATTGAAGGGAGAGATTGGAAATGTTAAAAAAGAAAAAGTTTTTGGTGTTAGCTCTGGTTTTATTACTGGCGGCTTCCCTACTATTTGTCGGATGTAATGACGAGGGAGCTGCGGATGAAGAGGAACCGGCCAACGGAGAAGAAAACGCAGTAGAAAACGATAACGGTGACGATGCGGACGAATCCCTAGCCGGACGGTACGTGGGTTATTCCTGGGGCGGTGAAAACGACGGAACTGCCTTTGAAGAAGCCGATCGTTACATTGAGACTATTTTAGAGCTGGATGATGACGGTGTGATTACTAATGCGAAGATGAATTACTTTGTTCAAATGGATGGCTTCTGGACCATGAGACAAAGCGGAAATGCCTATGTGGATGTGGATTACGGCGTGGATCCCGTGGCTGCCATTCCCGGAGAGGACTACGAAGCAGGAACCTCTATGTTTGATATTTATACTGCGGATATGATGAGCTTTTATGCCATCGGTGTCGATGAAGACGGAACCGTGGCCCATGCCATTGTAGATCCCATTACCCGGTACCAGTTGGAAATGAAATTCCCTGCAGACTTTGATTTCGATACTACCATGGGTGAGTTGACCATCGGTTCCGAGTACAATGTACCCACGATCCGTACCTCCGGTTCCGGATTCTCAAGACCGGACAGCTGGGATGAAGTGGAGGATAACACCATCTTCGATGTTGGAGGACCATGGTCTCATGTTGTAACCGAAGAAGGGATTTTCCAAGGGATTGATAACGATTCAACTGTAAGAGACTACTTGGCAGCCATGGGTGTGGAGTTCGACGGAGACACCCCGGAAGCTAAAGAGCTTGCCTACGACTACTTCGGTACGGGCGGATGGCACGGGAACTACCGGGCTATTGAAGAGGACCTGGTTGGTCGGGACGCTACGGAATTCACCTCCTTAGTGGACTGGTCGGATTTTGAAGACTCCATCAACGAAGAAAACCAATTCGGTGTTGATACCGAGTCCGGAGCAACAAGAACCGTACAAAATTCCATTGATACCATCTCGGGAGCAACCGTGCGGATTTCCAGAGAAGCCACTTCTTTCCAACGGGCCCTTGTGGATGCCGGTATTTTAGACGAGGAAGACGTAGTAATCGGAAGATTTTAGTAAATTTACCAACTTCATTATACTCCATAATAAAGCCCTAGGGGATCTCTCCCTTAGGGCTTTTCAGATTTCCGACTTTCATTATTTATAATCATTGAGTTTAATCATTGAGTTTCGATCGGGTCCAAAAAAGTGCGGCTTCCGTTCGATTATGGACATTGAGCTTCTCCATGATTTTCGTTAAATAATTCCGAACAGTTTTTTCTGCAATTTCAAGTTCCGCCGCAATTTCTTTATTGGATTTTCCCATGCATAACAGATTTAGCACCGACTCTTCCCGTGGGGTTAAATCAATGTCTTGAGAGATATTTTTGCATTCCCGGCCTTGGATTTCCCCGACTAAAGCTCCTGCTATGGAAGCATCCAGATAGCCTTCACCTAGGTGGGTTTTTTCCAGAGCCTCCAAAATTTTTTTACTTTCTATATTCTTTAAAATATATCCGTCGGCCCCGGCTTTTAAAACTTCCATGACCATCTCTTTGTTTTGATGGGCGGTAAGGATTAACACCTTTGTGCCGGGGAAGCGACTTTTTATTCTTTTCGTACCGATTACACCGTCCCCGTCGGGCAATCTAAAATCCAACAACACCACATCCGGCCGCTTTTCTCCGATGACCTCCAGTCCTTCGGTAAGATTTGCCCCTTCTCCCACCATGGAAAAACGTTGGTCTTTCTCGATGATTGATCCCATGCCTACCCGTACCACCATATGGTCGTCAATCACCACAACCCGTATATTACTCATTTTCAATCCCCTCCCAAGGTATTCGAAGTATGATTTCTGTTCCACCGGTACCGGTGTTTATCGTTAGTTCTGCCCCTATGGCATCGCTTCGCTCCTGTATGGATGAAAGACCCAAGTGTTTGTGGTCTTGCTCCTTTACATAATCATCAAAGGGCTTTCCCATCCCTTTCCCATCGTCTTTGATGGTTACGATTAAATGTTTCAGTGAGGATTCGACGCGAATATAAGCTTTATCCGCTTTTGCATGCTTGATGATATTGATGATTCCTTCCTGTAGGATATAATACAGGTGGGTCGCCCTTTCCGGTGATAAGTAGCCCAGCACCACTTCCGGCATTCGGTACTCCACATCAAAGGTCACCGGTTCTTTTTTTGTATAGGTATCGATCAGTTCTTCGATTTTTTCTTGAAGATCTTCAAATTCCACTCTTTTAATCATCATCCGATCCATGAGTCCCCGAAGATCTTCGATGGTTTCGTTAAGAGTGTTTTTTACTCTGTTCAGGTCTTTTCTTTTTTCTCCCTGTTCTTCCTCAATCAGGTTTTCAACAAGAATTCCCGTTCCGAAAAGGTTTTGAATAATACCGTCATGCATTTCCTGAACGATCTGTCTGCGCTCCTGATTTCGCATTTGTTGAGCGGTAAACTGCTGCATCTTCCGCTCTCCCTCCCAACGAAAAATCCGAATGGTACCAAGAAAAAGAACCGTTATGGCAAAGGCGGTGCTCATACGCATAAACTCCGCAGGCACCCCAAGGCTCTGATGCAGCAGATCCCGATTCAAATGAGTCGTGGGAAAAAAACCTTTATCCGTTACAAAAATGCCTGCAAAGATGCCGTATAGAAAGAAACAAATCGACATTAGACGGTAACGCAGAATTAGTCCGGTTAACTTCAACCGTTGAAAATCCTTGGCCTGTTTCAAAAGTGCAACCCCTACAATAACGGTGGCGGGAAATCCGATGAAGTACCGGCTCAGGGCGCTGAAAAAAGGATAGCTACTTTCCACTGATTCCAATAATAGACCGGCGCCTCCCAGTCCCACCAACCCAAGAGAGAATAGCCCCAAAGGCAGTCCTATGTTAAACCGACGGCTCTTTCGCTGATACAGCTCCAGTCCGAAAATCATCAAAAACACAAAGGAGACGGTATTCATTAGAATCTGAATCAGGTAAATTACAGGATCCCGATGGATAAAAACCTCGGTGAGGCGAAGCATGATCACCCATTCCGTAAATCCGTGAATCAGACCGAAGAGTCCTAAATATTTAATTGCTTGTAATAGGGAAAAATTGCTATATTTCACCCCTTTTTGTAAGAGAGCGGAAATCCCCATGGTGAAAAAGGATAAACCGTATACAAAAAAAAGTAGGATAAAACTGATATTGCTTTCAAACATCTTACTCAGTCCCTTTATGGTTTCTCTCTGATTAATATACCTGATTTTTGATAACAAATAAACAGATTGTGATTATTTCATATACGAAACCTATTCCCTTATAAAAACGGTCTCGCTCTATCGAACAGTGCTTACAAACCCTACGCTTAGGCTAAATGCTCTCGTCCTTTACTTATCTTCTTTAGTGCACAACGGTGATGTTTCTCGAAAACCAAGTAAATTATTGCGCTTGATGGAACCCTGCGTCAAAAAGACCCCGAAAAATCGTTGTCCGGGGTCTTCTAAAAGGCTCAATCATTGAAATAACTTAAATTACATACCTCCTGTCGGCGGAAATACAGATACGGTATCACCATCTTTGATCGGCGTTGTGAGTTCTGCATCAAGTCCATTGACTAATAAAATCTTTATGTCATCCTTGTTTACGTTCAGTGCTTCTACGGCTTGTTCTACAGTATCATTCCCTGTTAATTCATACATACATTCCTTAGTACACAGTTCTTTTTCCCGCCCTTCTCTCAATTTTGAAAAAAGCTTCACCTTTACGCTCATCGAATCCCTCCTTTCCATAAACAGTATTAAACCATAACGTCCATTTTTATGAGAATTCTGTTTTCGTATTTCTTATTGTACCCCGAGCTTTCCCATTGAAACCTATTTTTTTCCTCAAACATCCATACAAAAGAACGCCCTTGTTATATTGAATAAGAGCGTTCACTACGTCCTTTACAGTCTCTCCACAGCTTTTCAGGGTGTTACCGAAATCCACTACAACCCCTTTTGCATTTGATTTACCACGGTATTGACCATTTTTTTCGGCAACCAGGAAGACGAGGCCTGCTCAGCGAGAGTGAGGCGGTCATATACGCTGCTGACCTCTTGAATCTTTTCACCGTTGAACTTATAGGAACACATTGTCAGGAATGACACCTTTTCACCTAACATTTCTCCCGAGATTTCATGCTCATAAATGGCTCGATCTCCTTGGATTATTTTTTTCAAGCCCACATCCTTGAATTTCAGATTCGTGGTTGTTTGATGAAACCAGTCCAAATACCGATTCATTTCCTCCCGACCGCAGAAACTACCGTGGGGAGTATGCCAACAGAAATCATCGGTTATAATCGACATCATTTTTTCCCGATCCTGTTCTTCTAAGGACTTCACAAAGTCATTCATCATGGATATTTTTTTCTCATCAGACATTTCTTCACCTCCTCTTTCGTTATAAGAAATTTCGCTGCAGAGCTTCTGTAAAAACTCCATTAAAACAGAACAAAACCGGCCTATTAGGCCGGTTACGCTACTCACTCCTCCGTAACAGCAAGCGTCCAGGTCTGGCTACGGAATCTTCGTGTCCTTTTATGTTTCTCTCCGGAAGACATGTTTGTTTAGCTTATACCCTGTTTGCCTGTTAATTAACAACCTTTTACAAAAAATCCGATAAAAAACTTAACCGGCCCGCTCTTTTTGTCCCTTCTTGGAAAACTGGGTGTGATAAAGCATGCTATAATATCCCTTCCTATCCAACAGGGTTTGATGGTCTCCCTTTTCGATCAGTTTCCCTTCCTTAATAAGAAAAATCTCGTCACTGTTTTCAATGGTGGATAGGCGGTGGGCGATGGTGATGCCTGTTTTTTCTTTCATCATCTCTTGTAACGACTGTTGAATCAGCCGCTCACTTTCCGTATCCAGGGCTGAGGTGGCCTCATCCATTAATAGAATGGGACTGTCTTTGATGATGGCCCGGGCGATGGAAATCCGCTGTTTCTGCCCTCCCGAAAGTCCGAGACCCCGCTCTCCGATTACGGTATCATAGCCTTTTTCCAGTTTTATAATAAAATCATGGGCATTGGCCTTTTTTGCCGCATTACGGATTTCTTCCTCCGTAACATTATCCCTGCCGTAGGAAATATTCTCCCCAATGGTTCCCGTAAACAGGTAGGGATTTTGAGATACGTAGGCCACTTCTCTTCGGATATCCCGGATTGCCGTATCCGCCGTGGACCGATTTCCAACGATGATCTCCCCCTGATCCACGGGATAAAGACCTAGAAGAAGCTTTAATATCGTGGACTTTCCGCCACCGCTTTCCCCCACTAAGGCTACGGATTTTCCTTTTCCGATCGCAAAGCTTAAGTCATTTATCACTGGGGTTGTTTGATTCTTTTCATAGGAAAAGTGTACGTCTCGAAATTCAATATATCCCGACCTCGAGATTTTTCCTTGTTGTTCTCCCTCCTGGTTTTTGAGGTTGATCACAGAAGGTTCCTTTTCTTCATCGATGATTTCAAAAACCCGGTCCAGGGATGCCCTGGCCCCCTGTAAAGACTGGTTAAACTGGGGAAGAAAATTCATTACCGAGTTGATGGCCCCTTGAAGATTGGTAAAGGCC
>CAZTIJ010000043.1:0-13357 GCA_964613365.1 uncultured Clostridiaceae bacterium
TGTGGTCGCTGTAACTTAGATGAGCACTATCTGTGCAAAGACGGTCCGGTTTTTTATTTATCGGATCTGGAAAAAATTAAAAATGATTTTTACAAAATCCGAAGGCAGCGAAAAAGGACATCAAAGAAACCATCCCGGCAAAAAGAGACACCGGGATGGTTTTCATTGTAAAACTTTAAAGTTAGGAAGGCGCCGCTTCTTTTTGAAGGGCAACCTGCTTTTGACTGAGCAATCCGAATCGCACCAGAACATAGAAAACCATGGCAGTGGCCCAGGCAATTTGAAAGCCCCGGATCATCTCCAGGATTCCACTTGCGATTCCCTGACTTCCCAGATAACCGGTCATGCCGTTAAAGGCGATGGCGCTGATCACGAAGGGGAAGGTGAAGGCGGAATAACTGGGGTAAAAGGGAAGTTTCAGCATTTTCGGCATCCGGCTCAGGGCAAAGAGGGTCATCAAAAATCCCAAGGTACCGAGAAAAACCACCATGCCCATGTTTTTTTCCGGGAAAGAATTTAAATAGCCGGCCAATAACAGACTTGCGGGGGCGGCAAAGATAATCGCAATCGGTTTTGCGGCCTCGGGGATTGCCTTGACCTTAAACACCCGGTAACAAACAATCGGCAGCCATAGGAGGTAGGCGAAAAGGCCGAACCAAAAGATGGCTTGTCCCAGGGCCTCCAGACCGTATAATGGGGCGGTAACACTGGCCACCACAATGCCTACATACATGACAAAATAGCTTGTGAAGACTTTTTTTATGGCAAAGTTCAAAACGTACTTTTTTGTAAACAGCACAATGATCACCGCGTTAAGCCCTAAGGCCATCGCCCATAATCCCAAGGCCGCCATGGAAAAATAGGGATGGATATACGTACTGAGCAGCATCCCTCCCATGGTGAAGGTGGGAAAAATAGATGCTACCACAGGGCTACCGAAACCTTCCCTTAGGGAGCCGGGAAAAAGGAGGACCTTGAGAATTAAGCTGATAAAAATCAGGGCGGAAATGCTTCCCAGGACGTACCGAACTCCGGGGGAGAAAGGTCCGAGTAAATTTCCCAGGGCCGCAAGGCCCAGCATCACTCCGGAAATTGGAAGGGGTAAGGTTTTTAAGAAGCTTTTCATTGGCCTACACCTCTTGGACGTCTTCGTCCAGGTTTTTGATGCCCATTTCCCGAACAATAATTTCCGATGCGTTTCTGGCAACCTCTCCCGTGAAGGATACACACTGGGCCTTGTGCTCTCCCGAGGCCATATCCATGCCCTTGGTTAGAATACTACAACATAATACTTTATGGTTTTTCTTAAAGGTTTCCTGCAGTTCATGGGCCAGTTCGATGGTTTGTATGCTTTTGGGGTCCTTCGGGGTGGTGCCTTTGGTTCGACCGAAGAAGTATCCCAGGGCCATTACCCCGCCGGACACCGCACCGCAAACACATTTGGAGCGTCCGATGCCCACGGGAAATCCCGAAGCCATGGCCACCATTTCCTCGGGCATATCCAGTGAAAAGTTCTCTCGAATAGAGGCGACAATCGCCTCGGAACAGTAGTAGTTTCCTTTTTGAAAATAGTTTTCCGCGTCCCGTTGTATTTTTTTTAAGCTCACTTCTTTTTTCATGATAAACCTCCTTAAGTTATAATAAAAACTCGTTTTTCTAAATAAATCCTAGGTACGAACCATTAAAGTTGTTAATTCCTTAACCATTATACCAAGGGGGAAGGGTAAAAACAATATATTGGGTTATTGTAATATTTAATAATAAATGAGATTAAAATGAAAAAAAAAATGTATAAATCCCTGCATTTTATTCTTTCAGATGTAAAATACTGTTTAGTACGTCTAAAATATGGTATCATAGACCTATTGGAAAACACTGCAACGGGGGACGGGACATGAGCTTATTCCGGTCCATACTGATTTCAGAGTAAAGCGATGAAAAGCGGCAGGGATCAAACACAATCATAATCTGATGTTAGAGTATGAACCGGAAGCTTTTCATAAGGAAGGTACAAATATTTTCGTATTTTTAAACACCCTGGAAAAACAGGGGAACACCAACACCCCTTTTATCGAGGATCTGGTCTTTGAGCAGGGCATTGATTTTGTACTGGAAATCAGTGATGATGAAGAGGGTAGCCGGGTTTGGGTCGACGGCTATTATGATCCCTTTTACTATCAATACGGTTACCAACTGGAATTTTTAGAGAAGACCCAGGTGATTGAGAAGAATGCAGGAGTGTTTCACCCGATTCGACTCCCACTGTCCAATGATTCCTTACCGGTGGGAGAACTGGGAGGCTCCCGGCTATAGAGAACGACGAAAAGTTTCCTATGACATTTTCCGAAACTTTTTTACAAACATTGAAATGAACGTTGAATAGGAGGTAAAAACAATGAAAAAAGTATTGGTAGCCGATGATGAAGCCAGTCTACGGATGTTGATTGTGGATAGTCTGGAGGACTTGGACATGGAAATCCATGAAGCCCGGGACGGCAAAGAGTCTTTGGAAAAAATCGAAAAGGAAGAGTACGACTTGATCATCCTGGATTATATGATGCCGGGAATGACCGGGGTGGAGGTTTTGGAAGAGCTCCCCCGGGATAAAAAGGGCCGGGCGGTGATTTTGATGCTTACGGCGAAGGCCCAGGAACAGGATCGGATGACGGCTCAAAAAGCCGGAGTGGATCATTTTATGACGAAGCCCTTTAGCCCCATGAAGTTGCTGGATTATGTGGAGGGGGTACTTTATGAAGGATAATCATCCACAAACCTTTAAAATACGATCTCGGTATTACCGACTGGTGGGGACTTTAATCGGAGCCTTCCTATTACTGGCGGTGCTTACGGCAGTGTATATCACCACGGAACAAAACCGGTTGAGCGAGGAACGGGAAGCCGTCAGAGAAAAAAACACCGCCGTTGAAAACTTAGCGGATCATTTAAACGGTGTGATGTTTCGGGCACGGGGGTATTACGCCTTTCAGGATCCCTGGGAGCTGAACCGGTTGTATGAGAATCTGGATAATTTCAAAACCGAACTGGATGCTTTTGCTCAACTGGAGCTCACGGAAGAAGAACAGAGACTGGAAAGGGATTTACAAGAATTCTATATGAATTACACAACCAATTTACTGCCCCGGGCCATCTCCTATGTGGAAAATGATGATTACGCGGCCCTAAGAGCTTTATCCAGCGGCGGAGCCAATACGGAGGTCAATAACTTTCTGGATTATACCAATCGGTTTAAAGAAGAAGGGGAGCTCCGGCGGGAAAGGATCTATGAGGAAACCTTAGCCCTTTCCAATCGCTTTAAGGTTATTATGGTGGCCATCGCCGGGCTCGGTTTTTTGATGATCGTCTTTTTGGTGGGAAGAATGCTCAGGGGAATCGTATTTCCCGTTGAGGAGCTGAGCAACACCGCAAAGGCAATCACCAAAGGCGATACCCGACAGGTGGAATTTTCCTATCCTCCCAATGAAATCGGGGCCCTGGCCGACGCTTTTCGTGAAATGATCCAAACGGTCCATCAAAAGGAAGAGGAACTCACCTCTCAAAACGAAGAGCTGCTGTCCCAACAAGAGGAACTGGAAAACCAGCAGCAGCAACTGCGAGATTATCTATTGGAAATCGAAAACATTAAAAAAGCCCTGGATCAATCGGCCAGTGTTTGCATTACCGATGATAGGGGCGTGATAGTATCCATAAATGACCGATTTACCCAAAGCACGGGATACCGAAGGGAGGAGCTGGTGGGAAATACCACCAGAATACTGAAAAGCGGCTACCATCCCGATTCCTTTTATGAAAATATGTGGGAGACCATTCGTAGAGGGAAAATATGGAACAAAGAAATGAAAAACAAAGGAAAGAACGACGAGTTCTTCTGGTTCAATGCCACCATCGTGCCCTACCTTAATGAGGAGGGCAAACCCTATCAGTACATATTGATCGGGATTGATGTTACGGAAACCAAGGAGGTACAGCAGAAGTTAAAAGAATATTTGGAGGAAATGCAACGGACGAAAAATAAAATTGAAAAATACAGCGCCTTGAATCAGTCCTTAACCATGACTTTGGACAAGGAAGCGTTTTTTGATATCGTATTCACCTATTTTCAGGAGAACTACGGTTTTGATAAGGGAATTCTTATGGATGTGAAGAAAAAGCAGTACCGAGCCAAGGGACTGCGAAAAGAAAAAACAGAGGCTCTTCTGGAAAAAGAGAACATAGAAGAAATCCTTTCCAGACTGGAGGAGGAGAAGTTTTTCACGATCACCCGTAAGGCCTTTGAAGATGAGCAGGGGGTTGCGGAGGAAGCCTTCCACTGCTACGATTTCTACACCGGTATTTTCAGCACGGAGGGGACCGTGGAAGGGTTTTTTGCCCTCACAAGACTGGGGAGCTCCTTTCGGGAAGGGGAAATTGAAGAGATCAACGGACTGATGAAGCAATTGGCCGTGGCCCTAAGTCGGATTGATATGTATGAAGAGGTGGAAAACACCAAGAATCTGAACGAAAACATTATTGAAAACGTCAATGAAGGACTGCAACTGGTATCCCTGGAAGGCAGGATGCTGCAGTACAATAAGGTGTTAATCGATTTATTGAAACTTAAGGGTTACGAGGGAAAGCAGCGGCTGGAACAAAGTTTCTGGATTAAGGATTTCATCGAAGGAGTCCTTGAGAAAGAAAAATTAGAGGAATTTTTCCGGGAGTCCATAGAGTTTTCCACCCGAAAGTCCAAAACCCTGCGATTCACCCTGGAAGGAGACCCCCCGGTATTCGTGGAAATTTACGCCTCACCGGTATTTATGCATGAAGAGAAGATCGGAACGATTTTTGTGTACCGGGATATCACAAAGGAATATGAAGTGGACCGGATGAAGTCGGAACTGGTCAGTACCGTCAGTCATGAACTTCGAACGCCTTTATCCAGCGTATTGGGTTTTTCGGAAATGCTGTTAATGAAGGAATTAAAGCCGGAAAGACAAAAGAAATACCTGAAGACCATTCATAAGGAAGCCACCCGTCTGACCAATCTGATCAACGACTTTTTGGACCTGCAAAGAATGGAGTCGGGGAAACAGGAATATACCATGGAACTGCACTCCGTCAATGCGATTGCCATGGAGGGCGTAGAAAAGTTCAAACACGAAACGAAACACAACATCAATATCGTGGATAATGCCCGGTTCGCCAGGGCCAAGGTGGATCGGGACCGGATCACCCAGGTGTTTACGAATCTGATCAGCAACAGTATAAAATTCTCTCCCGAAGGAGGAGATGTGACCATTACCCTGCAGAACCAAAAAGAGGATCTGGTTGTCACGATTAAAGATCAGGGTATGGGGATTCCCGAAGGATCCCTGGCCAATATTTTTGATAAGTTTAGAAGAAGTGATAACAGTGAAACCAGAAAAATCGGTGGTACCGGTCTGGGACTTTCCATCTGCAAAGAAATTATCGAAGCCCATGGAGGGGAGATCCGGATGGAATCCATTGAAAACGTAGGAACTACGGTGCACTTTTCCTTGCCGGCTTATATGGAGGGTACGGAGGGGAATCACGGAATTTTAGAGGAGGAATCGGAAGATCCTTCCCATGGAAGTAGGGACAATGTGATGCTGGTGGAGGATGATATCAGTTTGGCCCTTTTGTTGTCAGAGACCTTGAAAGCCCAGGGGTTTAAAGTGTTTCATCATATCCGGCCCCAGAGTGCCTTGAAAAATGCCAAAGAAACAGTATTTTCAGCGATTGTGGTGGATTTGATGCTGGGGGATGAAATGACGGGTTGGGACCTTATAAAAGAGCTCAATGAACACAAGACGACGAAGGAGATTCCCGTGATCATCTCTTCCGCTTTGGAAAAATCCCAGGAATCATTTAAAAACTACAATGTACACGATTATCTGGTAAAGCCCTATTCTGCCGAGGAACTACTGAGGGTTCTGCTGGAAATTCAAGAAAAGAAGAAATCAAAGTAAAAACAGCAGGATAGGATTCCGTAAAGCGGAAAAGGGAAGGTTAATGATTGAAGCCGTCGAAAGGTTGCTCAAGATAGGATGTGAAAAGGATGAACAAGGAAAAAATGAAGGCCATGTTACGAAAAAGCCGTTATCAGTTTTTGGTGGAAAAGACCGGGGAGATCCGGGATGTGACGAGACAGTTACTGTACTTTGTCGGCAAAGGAGATGTGGAAGGGTATGAAGCTTTGCATCGCTTTTTTCACAGTGTGAAGGGGAGTGCAGGGACCCTGGAACTTGAGGAGGTTTCCCGTTCCGCGGAAAAAATACAGTTGCTGTTGGAAGAAAAGGAAGAGAAGGGTTTTCTAAAGGACCATGAAATCGGAGCCGTGGTCAAGGGGCTGGGAGAAATCCTGGTATTGATGGAAAGACGAAGGGAGGAGGAGTTTGGAGAGGACTCGAAAAAGAATTCCCGGGATCCCGTAGAACCAAAGGCCCGGGAATTACCCTCAATAGAAGGGATGAAACAGAGGCTCATCCACGGAGAGCCTTCATCCATACAAACCATTGGCAGAATCCTGCTGATTGATGATGAGGTCTCTTTGTTAAATTTCATCGGCAGCATTTTACGAAACTACAATTATGAAGTGATGGTATCCCCGGACCCCGAGGAAGCCATGGAGACCTTAAAGTCGGAAACCTTTGATTTGGTAATTGTGGATGTGATGATGCCCGGGAAGTCCGGGTTTGATATCCATGAGTTTATCTTGAAAGAGAAATTGAACGTCCCCGTGGTGTTTCTCACCGGGGTGAAGAATAAGGAGCTCCGCCATCAGGCCTTACGGGACGGAGTGGATCATTTCCTGGAAAAGCCCATAGAACCGGAGGAGCTGTTATCCCGGGTTGAGGGAATCATGAAAAAACAACACAATAAAAATACGGAGGTTTTCATCGATGAATTGACAGGTGCCTTCAGTCGTAAATACTTTACGAAACGTTTTGAAGAGGAAAAACAGCGCCATCAACGCCACGGAAAAGCTTTTTCCATTGCCTTTATGGATTTGGACCGTTTCAAGGAGGTCAACGATACCTACGGCCATCTTTTCGGAGATGAAGTATTAAAAGGGTTTGTGGAAGGCATACGCCGAAATTTACGGGAGTATGATCAGGTGTTTCGCTATGGGGGAGATGAATTTATCATACTGTTGCCGGAAACCACGGAGGAAGAGGCCTATATGGTGGTGGAACGAATCAGAAAATCCCTCAAAGAGAAGGTTTTCACCCCGAAAGAGGAAAAAGAGTATCGAATTACCTTTAGCTCCGGTATTGCCATGATGAAAGACCAGAATTTATCCATGACTCAACTGTTGGAAAAGGCGGACGAGGCTTTATACCGGGCTAAGGAAAAGGGCAGAGACCAAACGGTTTATGCTCCGGAGAAAAAAGGGAAAAGCAAACGAAAAATACTGATTGTGGATGATGCCCGCCTGATAGCAAATCTTATCAAAACCCGACTGGCCTATTTAAATTATGAAATTGCCCACGCCTTGGACGGGGAAGAAGCCTTAAGAATGGTCGGGGAATTTAAACCGGATCTAGTACTGCTGGATATCATGCTTCCGAAAGTAACGGGAACCGAGGTTTTGAAAAGTCTCAAGGGGGATCCTGAGTATAAGCATTTGAAGATCATTATGATTTCCGCGAAAAATAAGGAAAAGGATATCCTAAGCAATATTCGACTGGGAGCTGATGACTTTATTACAAAGCCCTTTTCCCTGGAAGTGCTGGAAGAAAAAATCAAGAAACTTTTATAAATCAAATGAGAATCGGGTGTGATTAGATGATACAAAATTATATTATGCCTTTGTTTGTAGCGATGTTCCTGGTCAATCTGCTCCTCTTTTTATTTCTGTTGGGAAGGAAACTGTATAAGATTCAAGCCTCGAAACGAGAAGAGGCCCTTTGGGAGATAGTTGAACAGGAACTGACGGCCTATATTTCCCATCAGGATCAAAACCAAGTAAGTCCCCCCGTAACAAAAAGGCAACGAAGGATTTTTGAGGAGTTGATGTTACGTTACGAAAACTTTTTAACCGGGGAGGCAAAGGAAGGGCTGTTGAAAGTGCTCGGTAGAGAACAGAAGGTCCGGGAGATAAAGAGGAAGCTCAAAAGCAAGAATCCCTGGAAAAAAAGAATTGCCACCTATCAGGGGGGCGCCTTCGGGTTAAGGGAAATTGCTCCTTTGTTAGTGGATCAGTTAGCGCTGAAAGATCGGGAGCTGTTGTATATTACAGCAAGGGCCTTGATTAAACTGGAGGATGGGAAATACCTAAAGGAGATCTTGGAGGCCGTGAGAAAAGATCGGTCTGTGGAAAAGAGCAGTGTCCTGGAGTTGGTGGAAGAAGTAGAGGGAAATATCCATGATGTTTTAGAAGAGATCATGGAAGGAAACGATCCTTTTTTGCAAGCGCTGGCCTTGGAAATCTACGGCAAAAGACAGTATGTAGAAGGGGTACCTTGGATAGAAAAGATGGTGACCAGTCCCCGGAAAGAAATCAGAATTGGAGCCCTAAAGGGGGCGGCGGCCCTGGGAGATATGGGAGACCGTGATTATTTTCATCGCCTCGCCGCCCTGGAAACCGATGAGCAATGGGAAGTGCGGGCTTTTTTAGCCAAGTACCTGAAACATGTAAAAAATCCCCGGGCGATTGCTATGCTGGAAAACCTGATTCAAGATCCCAACTGGTATGTTCGGACCAACGCCGCCCGTGGTCTGAAGGCCCAGGGGAAAGAAGGACTTAAAGCCCTGGTGGCCCTGATGGACTCCGAAGACCTTTTCGCCGCGGATAAAGCCACGGAGGTCATTCAAAAAGAGGTGATCTTTCATGGTCTGCTGGATGATTTGGAGGAAGGTCCTATCAAGGACCGGATTATTGAGAAGATGGAAAAAGAATTAATGGAGGTGGGGGAAAATATTTACGGATAACTTTTGGGTGCAAAGCATTATTTACTTTAATTACTTCATACTGTTTTATTTGGTTTTTGTGAACCTGGTGTATACCCTTCTTTTTCTTTTTTCCATACGGGGGATCTACATCCATAGGAAAAAGAATCGTTACTGGTCCTATGAAGATATGATTGCCTCAAGTTATACACCGCCCTTATCCATCATCGTTCCCTGTTTTAACGAGGCGGAAACCATTGTGGATAATATAAAAGCTTTGTTGAGTTTGGAATACGGAGAGTTTCAGCTGGTGATCGTAAACGACGGTTCAAAGGATGAAACCCTGAAGGTATTGATGGAGGAGTTTGATCTGCACCGGGTGGATATGCCCTATCAAAGACAGATTTCCACCAAGAAAGTAAAAAGGATTTATCTTTCCGAAACCTCCGACAACATTATTGTATTGGACAAAGAAAACGGAGGGAAGGCCGATGCCCTGAATGCGGGAATCAACATGGCGGAATATCCTTTGATTACCGCGATCGATGCGGATTCCATTATTGAGCGCAATGCCCTGGTCAAGGTGGTCCGTCCCTTTGTGGAAAATCGGGATGTGGTGGTTTCCGGAGGGATTGTACGACCGGTGAATGATGCAAAGATTAGCAAAGGTTTTATTGAAAAAATCAATCTGGGAAAAAAATCCGTTGTTCGATTTCAAATCGTGGAGTACCTACGGGCCTTTTTGTTCGGTAGAATCGGCTGGGGGATGATCAATGCGCTGATGATTGTTTCCGGAGCCTTTGGGGTTTTCAACAAAAAAGTGGTTATTGAAGCCGGAGGCTATACCGAAGATACCATCGGAGAAGACATGGAACTGGTGGTGAAGATTCATCGGCTGATGAAGGAGAAGAAAAAGAAGTATGAAATCGTCTTTGTGCCGGATCCCGTTTGCTGGACCCAGGTGCCCGAGGAAGGCAAAATATTGAAAAATCAGCGAAAACGGTGGCATAAAGGGTTGATGGACACCATGCTCAATCATAGGGGGATGCTGTTAAACCCCAAGTACGGAACCGTGGGACTTTTGGGAATGCCCTACTTTTTTTTCGTGGAGATGCTGGGACCGGTTATTGAAATCATCGGCTATATTTTCATTCCCCTTTCCTTCGGGTTTGGAGTCATCAGCTTGGAGTTTGCTTTGGTGTTCTTTGCCTTTGCCGTGGTCTACGGCGTATTTTTATCCATCGGTGCGATTTTATTGGATGAGTACAACTTCAAAAAATACAATAGCATTTACGAATTTTTGATATTGGTGATCTACAGTGTATTGGAGAACTTCGGTTATCGACAACTCACCACCTGGTGGCGATTTGTGGCCTTCTGGCAATATAAAAGAAGGGGCAACAAATGGGGAGATATGAAACGAAAAGCCTTCAGTGAAAAGAAATAGGAGTCAATTTAAACGCTCAACCTTAACATTATGATGGGCACAATGTAAATTGTTATATCGTTAATTTAAAAGGTGTTTGGAAGTCTTCGAAAGGTAAGAAGATTTCCAAACACCTTTTAGATTAGGGCAGCTAGGTTAGGGCAGCGATTTCCTCAGCAAAGGATTGATAACGATCCCTTGCCTTATCCTGGGCTCGGATCCGTTCCCAGCGAACGTACTCCCGGTGGTGAAACAAAGCTTTCACCACGGCGGGGTCCACTTCCTGGCGATCCTTCATCTTCCCAAGGATCTGAAGGGCTTTTTTCTCCTCCATTCCCTTGCGGTAGGGGCGATTCTCGGTTATGGCGGTATAGACATCGGCCACGGCCATGATTTTCGCCCCGAGGGACAGTTCATGGCCCTGCTTCTTAAAGGGATAGCCGGTGCCGTCTAACCGTTCATGATGCATGGAGGCGTAGCCATTGATCTCCTCCATGCCCTTAACCCGGTCCAATAGCACATAGCTATGGTAAGTATGGGCTTTCATCACCTGGAACTCCTCTTCCGTCAGGGGACCGGGTTTTTCCAGGATTTCCGGGGGCACCGTAAGTTTTCCGATATCGTGAAGGTACCCTCCAATCTCTAATTTCAGCACTTCCTCTTCGGACATGTCCATGGCCTTTCCTAAGCTTTTGGCCACCGCCGCCACCCCTTCGCTGTGAACAGCGGTAAAACGGCTGCGAAAATCAATGATTCGGGCAAAAAGCTTGCTGATTCCCAACAGTTCCGGAAGATTTAAGGTGTGGTCCTGTAATCGGGGCTGCTTGTAGAAATTACTTCCTTTTTGAATGGCGTCTACGTCGTACCAAAAGTATTCCTTTTCCCATAGGCGGTGAAAGGCATCCACCATTTTCGGCTGAAACTTTCGTTCACGATATCGATCCAGTCTTTCGGCCAGGGATCGTTGGTCCCGGAGACGATTCTTCGACCCCATAAGGGAAGTGGAAATGCGATCGGCAAAGTGCAGGAGATGGCTTGCACAAGAAACCTCTTCTCCTTCATGAAAGCGGCCCTTTCCATAATCCCAATCCACATGGTGATGTTTAATGATTTTTGAAATTTCCTGGAATTCCCGGTAGTTTTTAAGCAACAACCATCCGACCTTTCCGTGCCTGTGGGGATTTAGTACTTCGAAGTTCAATACGTGGAGGCGTTCCTGGACACTGAGGCCCCCGATGTCGTGAAGGATCCCCGCAATCACCAAATCGTTTTTGTCCTTTTCCGAGTAATCCAGTTCCTCGGCGAGGTTATAGGCGATATAGGCCACTTGTCGTTGATGGTCGTTGAGTTTCGTGCTGATCATGTCCGTGGCCCGGGATAGTTCGATGGTTAAGTCCAGTAAAGATACCAATAATTTTACCCTCTTTCTATGTAATATGAAGTAGTCGTTGTTTTTCAGTAGATATGTATATTACTTTTCGAAGATCTTCTTTTCCAAAATTTCATTATATCCATCGTAAGTCCTATTTATATTATCAGTTTCTGAGATTTGATGCAAGGGGACATAGGGATGGAAAATTCGAAATATTCTCCATAGATGAACTTCTTTCTAAGTATTGGAAAGAATGTAAAGGTGCGTTATAATAGAATATATCGTTAAAAAAATAACAATATCACGGGGGTGTGGAAATGAAATTCATCAACTATTCCAATGAAAACTGTAACCATTGTTACAAATGTATTCGTGTGTGTTCGCCCAAGGCGATCTCGATTTTTGAAAAAACCGCGTCCATAGACCAAAAACGGTGTATCTCCTGCGGGGAATGCTATGTGACCTGTGAACAGGAGGCGCTGTATATTATCGACAAGGTTTCCGAGATAAAAAAAGCCATTGCATCCTCAAAGGAAGTGATCGTCAGCCTTTCTCCGACCTTTCCCGGAGCCTTTGAAACAACGGAAATGGGTCAGATGATCACGGCATTAAAAGACCTGGGATTTGACCGGGTGGAAGAAACCGCCGTAGGGGGGGATTTGGTCATCGAGGCCTATGAAAAATATCTGGGCACTACGGAAAAGGATAATGTAATTGCTACAACCTGTCCCTCCACCAATTATCTGATTGAGAAATACTATCCGGAACTTCGGGATAAAATGATCCCGATCATATCCCCCATGATGGCCCATGGAAAGCTTTTAAAGAAGGCGTACGGTTCCGATAGTCATGTGGTTTATATCGGATCCTGTCTGGCGAAAAAAGCCGAGGCCAGGGAACGGCAAAATCGAGGGACGGTGGATACGGTACTGACCTTTGTGGAGTTAAAGCAGTGGTTGGAGGCTGAGGACATCGACTTAAAATCCCTGGGAATATCCAAGTTTGATAAAGAGGGCAGCAGAAAGGGAGGGATGATTCCCTGCAGAATCGACTTCAACAGTCCCGGCGTCAATCGTTTTGAAAAAATGGTGGTCACCGGGGTGGAAAATAGTAGGGAAATACTGGCGAGCTTGTCCCAGGGGGAGTTGAAGCGTGTGTTTTTGGAGGTAGCCTCCTGTGAAAGGGGCTGCACCAACGGAACCGGCATGCCGAAGGATGATATCAGTTATTACATTCGCCGTAAACGCACGAAACAATACCTTCAGGAAAAAAAGAAAAAGGAAAAGAAAAGGGTTTCCAAGGAAGGGAGCCTGGCCTCCCATGAACTGGCAAAAATGATTTATGATCAAAGCGTGGAAATCCCCAGTTACTCCACGGAGGAAGTGGAAAGGGTATTGAGAAACATGGGAAAAAACAAAAAAGAGGATGAGCTAAACTGCGATGCCTGTGGATATGGAACCTGCCGGGCCAATGCGGAATCGATTTTGCGGGGAACCTCCCAGGTGAACATGTGCCTTCCCTTTATGCGGGCAAAGGCGGAGAGTTTAAAGAACGTCATTTTTGATCACAGCCCCAACGCCATTTTCATGGTGGATTTTGCTTTTCATGTTCGGGAGTTCAATCCATCTTCCGAGCGAATTTTCAAGGTG
>CAZTIJ010000044.1:0-13253 GCA_964613365.1 uncultured Clostridiaceae bacterium
ACGGACGGCCGCTGTTTTCCACGAAGGATCAGTACGACGCCGGCTGCGGATGGCCAAGCTTTACCAAGCCCATCGATGAAGGGGAAATCGTGGAAAAGGAGGACCGAAGTCTTTGGATGGTTCGCCAGGAGGTCCGATCCAAGGAGGCGGACAGCCATTTAGGCCATGTGTTTAACGACGGTCCGAAAAAGGAAGGGGGGCTTCGCTACTGCATCAACAGCGCCGCCCTGCGGTTTATTCCTGTGGAGGATCTGGAAAAGGAAGGCTACGGGGATTACAAAAAACTCTTTGAACAGGAAGAGGAAAAATAAGGGGTTGACCGGAAACGATGGAATTTTTGCGTAATGTATTGAACCTCTATCAGGAACGTGCCGACTTTTTCATCCGACTGACCATGGAGCATATTTATCTGTCCTTTGTGGCCATAGTCTTTATTGCGGTGATCGGCATTACCATCGGCATTACCATTGCCAAGTATAAAAAATTGGCGGAGCCGGTGCTCAGTGTGGTGAACTTTATTTACACCATCCCCAGCATCGCCCTATTCGGAATTTTAGTGGCCATTACCGGCATCGGGAATCGAAGTGCCTTAATCGCCCTGGTGGTCTACGGTATGCTGCCCATGATCCGAAACACCTATGTGGCCATTGCGGAAATCGACGATCTGATCATCGAATCCGCCATCGGCATGGGTACCACGGGAAAACAGCTGCTCCTTCGGATTCAGCTGCCCCTGGCCCTTCCGGTGATCATCGCCGGCTTTCGAATCATGGTGGTGATGACCATCGCCCTGGGGGGCATCGCCTCCTTTATCGGCGCCGGGGGTTTAGGGGTAGCCATTTGGCGGGGAATTACCACCAGCTTTCCCGAGATGACCGTGGCGGGCAGTTTATTGGTGGCCCTTTTGGCCATTGTGGTGGACCTGGTACTGGGACTGATTGAAAAAGTGGTCCGTAAAAAAGTGCTGGGCACCGTGAAAAGTTAGCCCGGGGAAAGCTTAGGAAACGGTACAAAACCAAAATGAGGAGGCGTTTTTATGAAAAAAAAGACACCGGGGCTGAAAACCCGGGGAGGAAAAGTCATACTTTTGTTACTGCTGATCAGTCTGGTGGGAGGAGGATTCCTGCTGGGGTGCTCCGATGAAGGGGACCCGGTGGTGGTGGCCTCGAAGCCCCATGCGGAGCAGTACATCCTCGGGGAGATGCTCAGTTTATTGATTGAAGAACACACGGACATTCCCGTGGAGCGAAATTTCGGCATCGGAGGAGGAACCTCCAACATCCACCCCGCCATGGAATCCGGGGAGATCGATATCTATCCCGAGTATACGGGAACCTCCTGGATGTTTGTACTGAATCAGGATTTAATCGAAGATCCCGATGAGCTTTATGAAGAGACCAAGGCCGCCTATGTGGAGGAGTTTGAAATGCAGTGGCTGGACCTGTACGGATTCAACAATACCTACGCCCTGGCCATCGCCGAGGAAATCGCCCAGGAATATGACATTTATACCTACTCCGATCTAGCGGAGGTGTCGGGGGAGATCACCTTTGGCGCGGAATACGATTTTTACGAACGGGACGACGGGTTTGACGCCCTGGCCGCCCAATACGGCTTTGATTTCCAACGGGAGGTGGAACTGGATATCGGTTTGAAATACCAGGCCGTGGACCAGGGAGAAGTGGACGTGATCAACGCCTTTTCCACCGACGGTCTGCTCAGCGCCTATGACCTACGGGTGTTGGAGGACGATCAGAATTTCTTTCCCTCCTACTACGCCGGCACCATCATTCGAATGGAAACCCTAGAGGCCCATCCCGAACTGGAAGAGGTATTAAACCGCTTAGCCGGGGCCATCACCGATGAGGAAATGATCGAAATGAACTACCGGGTGGAGGAGGAAAACGAAGATCCGGAAGCCGTGGCCAGAGAATTCCTTGAGGAGAAAGGACTAATCTAACATGAGTGTACTAACCTTTCAGGATGTTTCAAAGTCCTATGATCAACAGGTACAGGTGATCGACGATCTGAGCTTTACCATCGAAGAGGGGGAGTTTATTACCCTGATCGGCCCTTCCGGCTGCGGAAAAACCACGTTGCTAAAGATGATCAACGGGCTGATTCCCTTTGACCGGGGGGAAATTCATGTAAAGGATCAGTCCCTTCGGGAGTGGAACTTAATCGAGCTTCGGCGGAAAATCGGCTACGTGATTCAGCAGATCGGCCTGTTTCCCCACTTGACCATAGAAAAAAACATCAGCTACGTTCTGTCCCTGCTGGGCAGGGATCCCGAGGAACAAAAGCAGCGGGCAAGGGAGCTGATTTCTCTGGTGGGCCTTGAAGCCGAGTTTCTACACCGCTATCCCCGGGAGCTCAGCGGCGGGCAGAAACAGCGGGTAGGGGTGGCCCGGGCCCTGGCGGCGGACCCGGACATTATTCTAATGGACGAGCCCTTCGGCGCCGTGGACGACATTACCCGGAAGGTACTCCAGGACGAGATGAAATCCCTCCATGAAAAGCTTCAAAAGACCATTGTGTTCGTGACCCACGACATCGAGGAAGCCATTAAGCTGGGCACCCGAATCGTACTGATGGACCGGGGACGGATCGTCCAGGCGGGGACCAAGGAAGAAATGCTTTTTGCACCGAAAACCGAGTTTGCGAAACGGTTTTTGGGCTCCAAAAGCTTCAATGCCTATTTAGGGCAACTCCCCATCCAGGAGGTGTACCGCCCCTATGGAGCCCCGGAGAAGAAAGAAAAGGATCGGGGAGAAAAACCGTCCAAGGCGGAAAATACCATCCCCCCGGGGGATACGGTGATGGAAGGGATTCGAAAAATGATCAAAGAGGACCTTCAAACCCTGGTGGTGGTCAGTGAACAGGGGCAGGCCCTGGGGGAGTTTCGGCTCCAGGACATTCAGCAAAAGATTGAACGGTAAGGCCCTAAAGAGGGCGCTAAGGAATCAAAGAGCAAAAAAAAGCGGCAACGGATGAAGACGTGACAGATATTATGAATAAAGGAGTGGATCATATGGCAATTGTAGAAACCTCCATTACCCCCATCGGTACCGGCACCCCCAGTGTCAGCAAATACGTGGCCAAGTGTCATCAGGTACTGGAGGAGTATCCCGATCTTCAGTATCAGTTAACCCCCATGGGCACCGTTATCGAAGGAGAGCTCTCCAGGATCTTCGAGGCCATTGCAAAAATGCATGAGGTGCCCTTCGACCACGGAGCCAGCCGGGTATCCACCTTAATCAAGGTGGACGACCGCCGGGATAAAAAAGGTACCATGGAGGGGAAGATGCGCTCGGTAATGGATAAGCTGTAACGGAAAAATTGTATCGATGGATCAAAAAGTGTACCAGGGGGTCAGACCCCCTGGTACACTTTTTGATCCTTACTGTATTTTTTGGTTATTCTTCCTTCCGGGAAGAAAAGCGGGGGCGAACCGTTTAAGCCCGAGCAGGAGCAAGGCGCCTAGGATGAGATAGGGGAAGTAGGCTGCGGACCACAGCAACAGGGTTTCCCAGGCGGTGCGGAATCGTTTCAGGGAATCTCGGAAGTTCTCCAGGAGCCGTTCGGAAAAGGGAGCCTCTTCCGTATCCAGTTTTTCCACCTGTCGGATCGATAGATATACGGTGCTGTAGGCGATCTGATCATCCAGACGGTTGAGGGTGCCCTGGAGTCCCTCGATCTCCCGGCGGATTCGGGAAAGTTCACTTTCCAGGGTCAGCACGTCGGAAAGGTTTTCCGCCTCCTCCAACAGGTCCAAAAGCCGTCGTTCCTGAATTTTCAGGTTTCGAAGGTTGGCCTCTAAGTCGTAGTAGCTATCGGAGACGTCGTCGCTCTCCAGAACCTCATGGGTAAAGGTCCCGTAATTTCTGAGTCCCTCCACAAAAGCCCTTAAAGAATCCGAGGGGACCCGGAGGGTGAAATCTCCCCGGGGGGAATCCTCCTGGCGGGTGATCACTTGATAGCGATGAATCCGTCCCCCCAGTCGGTCCAGGTCCTGTTCCATTTTGTCTACGGTCTGCTGTAGGTTTTCGGTTTCCATGGTCAGGGTCTGGCGATAGATGATTTTATCCCCCGAAGGGGCTCCGCCGTGGGAATCCGGTGCCCGGGAGGCGGTGTCATCGCTGAATCCGTGATCTCCCGGAGATCCTTCCACGGCTTCATCGGCCCGGTCATAACCGGGGGAACCCTCTTCTTGGGGGAAGCCCGCCTCCTCATCACTGCCACAGCCGGTGAGTAGGACAAAGAGGGAAAACAAGAGTACAATACTGATTAACCTTTTCATGGACTTTTTCATGAAGATCCCTTCTTTCTTTTAATTGGATGCTTCGATCCTTTGTTTTTCCCATGCTTTGGATCGGAGGATGATTTTCCATTCGCTTTTTATCCTTAGGATACTATTTAGACGCCGGTGGGGGGACATTGGTTCCCTGCTTTTCCCTTGACAAACCGAGAAAGAATTAATACAATAAAACAAATGAATTCCGACTAATTTGATTGGTTTAAGATTGATTATTGAAAACAGGGAAGAATAAAGGAGGCAATCCAATGATTTATCACAATATCGGACAGTTGATCGGGAAGACCCCGATGGTGCGTTTACAGGATGTGGAACCGGACAGTGCAGAGGTTTTGGTGAAACTGGAGTCCATGAACCCCGGAGGCTCGGTAAAGGAGCGTATCGCCCTGAATATCATCGAAGAGATGGAAAACCGGGGAGAAATAAAGCCGGGGATGAAACTGGTGGAGCCCACCAGCGGAAATACGGGGATCGGCCTGAGCATGGTGGCGGCCTATAAGGGCTATGATCTGACCTTGGTGATGCCCAACACCATGAGTATGGAGCGAAGAAAAATTTTAAAGGCCTACGGGGCCAACCTGGTGCTCACCGACGGAACCAAGGGAATGCGGGGGGCCATCGAAAAGGCCGAGGAGATTCGAGGAGCCTCGGAGGATACGGTATTGATCGGCCAGTTCCAAAATCCCGACAATCCCAAGGCCCATGAAAAAACCACGGGACCGGAAATCCTTCAGGATACCGAAGGAAAAGTGGACGCCTTTGTGGTGGGCATCGGCACGGGAGGTACCATCACCGGGGCCGGGGGATTTTTGAAAGAGCAAATCCCCGGGCTGAAGATCGTAGGGGTGGAGCCGGTAAAATCCCCGGTGATCTCCGGGGGAGAGCCGGGACCCCATAAGATCCAAGGCATCGGTGCAGGCTTTATCCCCGAGGTGCTGAATCAAGAATTGATCGATCAGATGATAAAGATCTCCGAGGAGGAAGCCGTAAAAGAGAGCCGAAACACCGCAAGCAAAGAGGGGATTTTGCTGGGGATCTCCGGCGGTGCGGCCCTGGCCGCCGCAAAACAGGTGGCCAAAAACCTGGGCCGGGGAAAACGGGTGGTGGTCATCGCTCCCGATACCGGTGAACGCTATTTAAGTACGGAACTCTTTGATTTCGGGCCCGGAGACAGCTAAAATCAGGAAAAGAGCCGGGGAAAGCCGATGAATGCCGACGAAAGCCGACGAAGGTCGGGCGGTAGCCCCTCTGATGAAGAAACCATAGCAGGCTGTGCCAGGCATAAGAAAGGATGTGATTTCTATTTCCATTTTTGATGTGGTAAAGGAACGAGACCCGGCGGTGAAGAACAATTTGGAAATACTGTTGAACTATCCCGGGGTCCATGTACAATGGTTTCATAAGTTCGCCCATTTTCTGTATCGGAAAAACCGTTTCGTCATTGCCCGTTTTGTCTCCCAGGTAGGTCGCTTCTTTACGGGAATTGAAATCCATCCCGGGGCGAAAATCGGAGAAGGGTTCTTCATTGACCACGGGATGGGAGTGGTGATCGGAGAGACCGCTGAGATCGGAAAAAACGTAACCCTGTTCCATGGCGTTACCCTGGGAGGGACGGGGAAGGATACGGGAAAACGACACCCCACCCTTGGGGACAACGTAATGGTGGGAGCCGGGGCGAAAATCCTCGGGCCCATTACCATCGGTAACAATGCCAAGGTGGGTGCCAACTCCGTGGTCCTAAAGGACGTGCCCCCGGGAGCCACGGTGGTGGGCATACCGGCGGAAATAAAGAATAAAAGAGAAGCCCGGGAAAACTGCAGTCTTTACTAGGCTGCTTTTTTTCGTCCTTATGTGAGTTTGCCTCTCTTCGGCCATGGGTTTGTCAGTACTTGTACACATTTTGGGGATAACTTGGGGATAATCCGTGGATAAGTTGTGGATGACCTGTGTATAGTCCGGCAAAACATGTGGAATTCCTGTGCACAAGTGGATTAAATTCTGTGGATTATGTGGATAATCCTGTGACTCAAAGGTGACTCAAAGGGGACGGAGGCATTTGAGTCATCAAGCACTCGGTGGGAAGGATTGTAAGCTTTTAGAGGCGTAATTCCAAGGGTTCTGAAAGAATCCGAATATTACGACGGTTATTGTTGAAAGGGGAAAAATGAGGTATAATAGAGTTATCCCCACACAATCAGGAGAGCCTATGTTTTTTTGTCTCGGATTGTTAAAATGTTATCAAAATGGGATGCATTGAGGGATGGGTTCGTCGGTTTGTAAATCTTATAGGTACGTCAGGTCCGTTGAAAGGAAAAGGAGGGAAATGTAATGTTAAAGAAAAAGAAACTGTTGATGTTCATTTCGATTTTATTGACCCTAAGCCTGTTGGCCGCCTGTGGAACCACCGATGAAAATGGAGTGGAAGAAAACGGAGTGGAAGAGAATGGCGAAACGGAAGCTCCGGAAGAAGAAGCCAATGTCATGGATGCCGATGTACTCGTGGTTGGCGGCGGCGGAGCCGGACTGGCTTCAGCCATTGTCGCTGCGGAAGAGGGAGCATCGGTAATCCTGGTGGAGAAACTGGGAGTATTGGGTGGAAGCACCCTGTTATCCGGCGGGATTTTACATGCTGCGGAAAGTCCGGTGCAAGAGCGGGCTGACATTGAGGAATCCTGGGAAGATTTTGCGGAGTACTGGATGGAAATGTCGGAGGGAGAAGCCGACGAAGAAATGGTTAATTATATTGCCCAACAATCGGGAGAGAATATCGCCTGGTTAGAGGAAAAAGGCGTAGTCTTCAATGAGGATCTTACAGCCGAGGGAATCAGCCCGGCAATGCGGGGACACCATGCGGAGAACGGAGGCCCGGGGATCATCAATCCTTTGGTACAGTCTGCCGAAGACCTGGGTGTGGAAATCCTTCGAAACACTACGGTGACGGATTTGATCTTGGACGATGACGGCACGGTAATCGGAGCCGAAGGTGAAAATAACGGCGGTGAAGCCTATACCTTCAACGCCAAGGCCGTAATCCTGGCCACCGGCGGATTTTCCCAAAGTCCGGAAATGATCGATGAGTATGCCCCCACGGCCAGCGGACAGTTTTGCTATGCGGCCTCGGGGAATGTGGGCGACGGGCTTCGCATGGCAAAGGATGCGGGCGCTGATATCGTTGCCAAGGACGGTGTGATCGGATTCAGAGGAGTATCTCCGGATCGATCCTATCGGGATCCCCTAGGCGGACTGGTATTTGTACCGAATCTTTATGTGGATGAACAGGGTGAACGGTTTATGAACGAAGCCAATTATTACGCCCTAATGTATGAAGACATGGTAGAAAATGAAAGCGATGAGTTTTATTCGATTTTCAGCGGGGAAGTACCGGTAGAGCCTCTGGAAGAAGGGGTGGAGGAAGGATACGTGGTCAAGGCCGAGACCTTTGAAGCCTTAGCGGAAGCCATGGAGGTTCCCGTTGAGAACTTCCTGGCTACGGTGGAACGGTTTAATGAACTGGCGGAGGCGGGAGAGGATGAAGACTTTGGAAATCCTGCCATTGCCCCGATTGAAGAAGGGGAGCTTTATGCTTTGAAGGTACTTCCCGCCACCTTAGGTTCCTTCGGCGGACCCAGGGTAAATCTTCAAGGGGAAGTGTTGGATGGGGAAGGCGATCCGATTCCCGGACTGTATGCCGCAGGGGAGGTAGCCAACGGACAGTTGTATAAATCCGTATACCCCGCAAGCGGAACCTCCATTACCGCCGTATTTGTGATGGCTCGGGATGCAGGAAGGGAAGCGGCTCTCAGCACAATGGACTAATTTAAAGGGACTGACCCAATGACCCAAAGGGGACGGAGGCGTTTGAGTCATCATGACTCAAACGCCTCCGTCCCCTTTGAGTCATTTGGGATCATTTCTTTTTTCGGGTTATTTACAATAGGAAAAGAGTATGGTAAACTAAAATATATAAATGCAAATGAAATGCATTACTAATTATATATTCTCCGATGGGAGAAAACAAAAATACAGGAGGGGCAGCATGATGGAATACATAAAAACCAAGAAATGGATGCGAAGGCTGCTACTGATCCTGGGATTATCCTGGTTGCTGCTGAGTATAAACAATCCGATGGAAATTTTCCATTGGACCCAGGAGAACATTAAAGAATTGCAATCCTTTGCAAAAGCCTCTCCCATAAAAGCGATGACGGTATTTTTTTTCATACGGTTTATCTTTGCAGTGATCTCCATCCCGGGTACCGGTGCCCTGACCTTATTGGCCGGAGCAATCTTCGGGTTTGCAGCGGGTTCTGCGCTGGTGCTGACATCGGTCAGCCTGGGTATGCTGGTGGCGTTTCTGCTTACCCGGTATTACTTTAAAACTCCTATAGAACACCGGTTTCAAAGGCAGTTTGAGGCCATAAACCAGGTGGCGACGGGCTATGGGGGGAGTTTGTTGTTTCTTTTGCGAATGATCGAAGTGGTGCCTGCATTTTTGATCAACGCTTTTTTCGCCGTTACCTCCATGAAGGCCGGCACCTATTTTATTGTGAGTTTTATCAGCATCATACCCGGGGTGATGATCTTCGTCAATGCCGGCCGTCAGATTACCCGAGTTCAAGGGGTGTCGGATCTGTTGAGTCATGAAATCCTGCTGGCTTTCGCACTGGTGGGGGTAATGCCCCTGGTAATCAAGATGATTCGAAGAAGTTTGCAGCGTCTTAGGGATACAAAAGTGGTTCAAAGCTTGCGTTAACAGCGATACAAATAGCTACAGTAGCCCAAAGGGAGCCCAAAGGGGACGGAGGTGTTTGAGTCTTCCCATGACTCAAACACCTCCGTCCCCTTTGTGTCACTTTGGGTCATTAAATCGTTTTTCCCTTGACAAAAGCCTTCCTTTGTTTTATAATTTCATTAATGAAAATCATTATCGTTATTTAATCAACAAAGTAATGTTACCATCATCCTATTACCAACAATTTTGGAAGGAAGTGACCAAGAATGGCTATGGAAATGAGCAATGTGATTTCTGCAAGTCAATCCCTAAAACAACTGGCCTGTGGAGAAGAGGCGCGAATTACCGAGGCACCGAGCAGTTCGTACTTGGCTTCCCTGGGATTTCGCATCAACAAAACCGTTAAGATCATGGCAAAAGGGGTTATGAACGGGCCCATTCTTTGTTGCATCGACGGAAGAAACATCGCTCTGGGACAAGACGTTGCCCAGGACATCATCGTAGATCCATCCCATTAACCCCCCTTGGCAGTAATTTTTTTAGCCGGGGGCTTGAGAATGAATAGTAGCTTATCCTAGACATCAATACAGGCTCGGTTTGTCGCTTGTATTGATGTTTCATTGTACAAGAAGAAATAGTCGGAGGTCGCTGCCGTGAAAAAATTATTTAAATCTTTGGAAAAACAGGCCTGTGGTTTTTATCCCTTTTTCATTTTATACCATAAGCTATACCGCAGAGTACTTCAACGGGAAGTGGAACTGGCGGGGATTACGGAAAGGGACGTGGTCTTAAACATCGGTTGTGGAGCGGCACCCTTTACGGCGCTTCACGTGGTACAAATGACCGGAGCGAAGGTGATTGCCCTGGATAAGGATCCCGAAGCGGTGGCCATGGCCCGGGATTTTCTGAAAAAACACGGGTTGGATGAAAATATTGACATTCGCCATGGGGACGGTTCGCCGGAAGAACTTCCCTTTTTTACCGTAGCCATGATCGCCCTTCATGTTCTGGAGAAAGAAAAAATGCTTCAGAACTTACAGGCCCAGGGTCCCCCCGGGGCCCGACTGGTTTTTCGACAGCCGGTAAAGGCCTATCGGCAGGAATACGGATATTTTAGGGACGACATCCCGCCGGATCGACGAATAGCCCAAGACATGAAAACCTTTCAAGAGTCCTTTTTGTTTATGATCCCTGAAAAAAAGACGGGGAGCACGAAACCTTCCCACGGGGAGCAGACCTTGAAGAATGGGAGGGAACCGACTTGAAAAAATCCTTATTATTGGTAGTGGGGATTCTTTTGTGTCTGGGAGTGGTACTGATCCTGGGCTGGGAGGATGTATACCGGGTATTGCGTCAAGTAACCCTAACCCAGCTTTTTTTATTGACTTTACTACAGCTGTCCACGCTGTTGGCCACAACCTATATCCTTCATTATCTGTTAAAACAAAAGTCCCCCGGGGTTTCCCTGGCCAGTGTCTTCGGAATCAATCTGGCGGGAACCTTCATAGAAAGCATCACCCCTTCAGTGAAAATCGGAGGAGAGGCCTTGAAAGTCTACTTAATGCAACGGGAAACCCGGCTGAAATACCCCCAGCTCACGGCGATTATGCTCCTTAGCAAATTCTTTTCCATGTTGCCTTTCTTACTGATCACTTTCATCACCTTACTGGTGGCTTTTTTTAGCTTTGAAGTCCCGACTTTCGTTTATCTGGCCTTTATGGGACTGGTTTTCTTTCTGGCACTTTTTTTTCTGTTATTTAATCTTCAGGGCCTGGGTCTCGGCGCTCTGGGTCGGCGGTTTTTCAACCGGGAAAAGGGTTATCCTGCCTGGGTGATCAAGATCTTTAATAAAATTGAAAAGGTCTATGGCTTTATGATGGAAACCTCCCTCCAGTCGAAAACCGTACTGCAGGCTCCGAAAAAAAGATTGTTCCTTTTTGCTATTGCTTTTATGGTCTGGGCTTTGTATCCTGTAAAGGTGTACTTAGTGGCGGGGATTTTAGGCTTTGAGCTGAACATTGTGGTGGTGATCATTGCCACCTATACCGCTTACCTGGTGAGCATGGTGCCCCTGCTGCCCGGAGGTTTAGCCACCTTCGAAGGGAGTATGGCCCTGGTGCTGGCCACGGAGGGACTTTCCTCCCATGAAGCCTTTTCCATTGCCCTGATGACCCGGGTGATCACTTTTTGGATTCCGTTGATGATCTCCGGTGTGGTGAGCACCTATTATGTAAAAAAAGCAAAAAACCTTGGGGAATCCCCCGGGAAAAATATATGAAGCAGGTGATTCAAAGTGGCAAATAAAAAAGATGACAAACTTAATATATTGATGATCGGACAGCCCAATATCGGTAAAAGCGTGATGTTTAATCATCTTACCGGTTTAAATATCAGCGTGGCCAATTATGTGGGCACCACCGTGGAGTTTACCGCCGGTGAAATTAAGCTGGGGGAACACAAGGCGAACCTTATTGATGTTCCCGGCACCTATACTCTGGAAATCAACAATGAAGCCGAACGGGTGGCGGTGGAAATGCTTCAGGGCCGTATCTCCTCGAAAAAAGTGGATTGCTGCCATGAAGAGGGGGGCATTGAGGATTTCACCATCGACGAGATGCCCGACGGCGTCATCAGTGTGGTGGACGCCCATAATCTGGAAAGCAGCCTGTACTTATTGTTTCAGGTCCTGGAATACGGGATTCCCACCATGGTGGTACTGAACCGTATGGACCTGATCGAAGACCGGGGGGAGGCCATTGATGTGGATTCCCTGGCAAAGGAACTGGGCGTTCCGGTGATTCCCACGGTGGCCGTGGACAAAAAAGGCATTGACACCGTGAAGGAAACCCTGCTGGAGCTTCTGTACTCCGAGGAGAAAAGTCAAAAAAAACGGGTGGATCCCAATAAAACCAAGGAAGACCAGGATGCTCTGTGGAAAAGAGCGGAGTCCGTAACCAACAAGGTCAAAACCAAGCCCGGGGTGGAGAAAAAATCCAAACGTCATATCTGGGGAGAACGATTGGTAAAACCCTGGCCGGGACTGCCCCTGGCAGGGATCATTTTGATGTTGGTATTCGGAATCGTGGTGGGCATCGGAATGGGGCTTCGCCAATACCTGCTCCTGCCTCTGTTTCGAAATCTGATTATTCCCAGCATCAGTTCCGTGATCGAGACCTTCGTTCCCCAGGGGTTTATTCTGGAGGTATTAATCGGAGAATACGGCGTCTTCGTCAAGGGTTTGGAGTGGCCCTTTACCCTGGTCCTGCCCTATGTGATTTCCTTTTACATTGCCCTGAGCCTGCTGGAGGATTGCGGATACCTTCCCCGACTGGGGGCCCTGTTGGATGGGATTCTTAACAAATTGGGACTGCCGGGGTCCAGTATGGTGCCCCTGCTCCTGGGATACGGATGCGGGATTCCTGCCATTATGGCCTCGAGACAACTGGGTAGTCGAAAAGAACGGATCACCGTAGCCACCATGGTTTGTTTAGGCATTCCCTGTGTGGCCCAGACCGGGGCCTTTATTTCCCTGTTGGCGGAGCGATCGATTCTCGGCTTGCTGCTGATCTTTCTCTTTTCTTTCTTTGTGATCTTCATTGCGGGAATGGTGGTCTTTAAGATTCTGCCCGGGGATCGACCCAGAACCATTTTGGAAATCCCGGAATTGTTGTTTCCCCGGGGAGATGTGATTTTCAAAAAAGTATGGTCGAAAGTCAAGAACTATATTTCCGAAGGGGCGCTACCCATGATGGCCATCGTCGGTGTTGCCGCCGTTCTTTACGAGTCCGGGGTCATGGTGATCATCGGAGACATTTTAAGTCCCTTGGTGGTGAACTGGCTTCGTTTACCGGCAGAGGCATCGGTGCCTCTGATCCTGGGGGTTTTACGTCGGGAACTTACCGTGGTTCCCTTGGTGGAAATGGACCTTACCCTGCTACAATTATTCACCGCCTCGGTGGTGGGACTTTTATACGTACCCTGTGTGGCCATCCTTGCTACCTTGGCCCGGGAATTCGACATTAAGGTCACCACCGTGATCCTGCTACTGACCAGTACCCTGGCCTTTTTAGTGGGAGGCATCATCGCCCGGGTGGGCGGCGTACTTTTTTAACAAAGATGACCCAACGGGGAACCAAAGGGGACGGAGGTGTTTGAGTCACGGAACGACTCAAACACCTCCGTCCCCTTTGAGTCAGTCCCCTTTGA
>CAZTIJ010000045.1:0-13061 GCA_964613365.1 uncultured Clostridiaceae bacterium
CATCCCCCCGGCGTAGGCACTGAAGCTGAACATCGGCCCGGGAAGGCCCTGGACCAGGCCGAAGCCCGTTAAAAATTCCTGATAAGTCATATAGGCCCGGGATTCCACCAACTCCGTAACCATCATGGGAATTACCACCTGGCCTCCGCCGATGATCAATACCAATGGAAACACCCAGGGATTTGCCGGGAAAAACCGGCCCTAGGCCTTACAAACCATCAGGGATTTTTCCAAAACCTTCACGGCTACGCTGTCCCCTTCGTAAAAACTACCCTTTCCCATGGTGGCGGCCATGATCTCAAGGTCCTTCACCGACACCCGGTAGTAGGTTTTCTCCCCGGCGTAGACCCGCTGCAGGACCCTGCCTTCAGGAAAAGGCCCCTCACCGGCAGGATCCTTCTTTTGAAGCACCACCCCTTCCGGTCGAAGGAGCAGGACCTCCTGCTGTAAAAATTCCCGGTCCCCTGCTATTCCCGGGAATACACCCAGGTCCGTTACCAGGGCCTCTCCTTCCCGGCCCGTTACCGGGATCCTATTCACCTCGCCGAAAAACCGGGCCACCTCCAAGGAGGCGGGGTTTTCATAAAGCTCTTCCGGGGTTCCGTACTGCTTTAGCTCGCCGTTAAACATCACCCCGATTTTTTCCGAGGTAATCAACGCGTCCTCCTTGTCGTGGGTCACCAGAATCGTGGTGATCTTCAGCCTCCGCTGAATCTTCACGATAAAGCTTCGCATCTCCTCCTTCAGGCGCTGGTCTAAGTTGGAAAAGGGCTCGTCCAACAACAGCACCTTCGGATCCACCACCAGGCTCCGGGCGATGGCCACCCGTTGCTGCTGGCCCCCGGAGATCTCTGCGGGGTACTTCCCCCCATGGTCCTGCAGTCCGACAAATCGCAACATTTCCCGGACCTTCTCCCGCCGCAGCTTCTTATCCATCCGCTGCATCCGAAGACCGAACTCCACGTTTCCCCCCACGGTCATATGGGGAAACAGCCGGTGATCCTGAAACACGATCACCGCCCCCCGCTTTTGGGTGGGCAGATGATTGACGGAATCCCCGCCGATAAATACCCTGCCCTCCTCCGGAGCCACCAGCCCCGCAATAATCTTCAACGTGGTACTTTTTCCGCAGCCCGAAGGGCCCAAAAGAGAGATCATCCTCCCCCGGTCCACTTTCAAGGTCAGGTTTTTCACCGCCTCTTCCCGGTCAAAACGTTTGCTGATGTTCTCCAGATACACTTCCTTCATCACTGCACCTCTTTTCTGCTGTAAAACACCCCGGCGATGCCGCTGTTCCTGCTGTAGTAAAGCCCCAGCACCCGTTCAATGGCCAACAACGCCAGTAGAGCCACCAGGATAAAGACCAGACTGTAACTTGCGGCCATCATCCGATCCCCGCTTTGGATATAGGGTACCATCAGCAGAGGAAAGGTCTGGACCCGTCCTCCGCCGATTAAAAAGGTTAAGAAATACTGGCTAAAGGAGATAATAAACATCATACTGCCGGCGGAGACGATCCCCGGCATAATCGTGGGCAAAGTCACATGGATAAAGGTCTGAAGACTGCCCGCCCCCAACACCTTGCTTTGCTCCTCCATCCGATCCCCCACCAGCTCGAAAATATTCGTAAAAATCCGGACACCGTAGGGGATCACCGGTACGATATGGATCAAAATTACCCCCAGTTCCCTATTGGTGAGTCCCAGGCGGATAAAGGCTCCGTGAATGCCCATACCCATGGCCACGGGCGAGACGATCAGCGGCGCCAGAACAAAAATCTTTACAAAGCCCTTCCCGGGAAAATCGTAAATCCCCAGGGCCTTCCCGGCGGGAATGGTAATAGCCAGGGCCAAAACCGTCACCGAAAGGGAAATTCGAATGCTTGTCCACAGACTGGCCAGGGCCCGGCTCCCCGGTTGAAAAATCTCCCGAAGGCCTCGAAGACCCAAGGTTTGGGGAAGGATTTCGGGAAAGGGCCAGGACAGGGTCACCGCCCAGATCACAATCATAAACAGCGGCAGGATCAGTAAAAGACTAAGGCCCAGCAGCACCGGCGCCGTAATTCCTGTTTTCATCGAGGATCCCTCCTTCTATGACTATGGCGGTAGCGGGCAAACACCCAGTGATAGAGCCATACCAAAAGCACCGATGTCCCCGCCAGCACCATATTGATGGCCATGGCATAGGGGCGATTGGACCAGTCGGGACTTATGTACTCCACATAGGCCAGCACCGGCAACGCCCTGGGGGTGGTGGGTCCCAGCAAAAAGGGAATTTCATAGGATCCGAAGGAAAAGGCGAACAGGATAATAAAGGAGGAGAAAATGCTGGGTAGGGACAGCGGCAGGAAGATCCGAAAAAACAGATCTCCCCCCCGGGCTCCCAGGTTTTTCGCCGCCTCCACCATATCCTTTTCAATGCTACGAAGCACCTGATAGACGATTAGAAAAATAAAAGGGGCCCCCTTCCAGATATAGGCAAGGATGATGCCGATCCCCCGTTGATCAAACACCAGGGCGGGAAACTCCCGGGAGGTCTCGATCCAGCCCAGCAACACCCCTACCCTGGCCAACAGTCCGCTTTGGGAAAACAGGGTAAAGATCAAAAAAGCCGCCACCAAATGGGGGACAATGATGGGCAGCTTCAACAGGGCGGTGACTATTCTCCAGGACTTATTCTGCATCACCAGTAAATAGGCAATGCTCACCCCGAACACCGCCGCAAGGGCCGATGAAATTACCGATATCCGAAGACTGAAAAAAAAGCCGGACAAAAACCCTCGGCTGGAAAACACCCGTCGATAATGCTCCAGGGTCATCTCATTAAATCCGGCCTCGGAGGAGTAGCCCAGACTTTGAAGGATACTGACTCCAAGGCCCAGACCAAAGACAAACAGCAACACTCCCATCACCGGCAGTAAATACACATAGGGTTTTAGCCAGGCTTTCTTATCCGATATCATAATCCTCTTCCTTTTCTTACGACGTTTACTCCAGGATCTCCTCGGTCCAAATGGATTCAATGATCGGCACCAGATTCGCCGGCACCTCGGGGAGACGGTTTTCCAGCAGCACATCCTGGGTCAGCGCACCTTTTCCAAGCTGGATTTCAGCAAAGACCTCCTGTTCCTCTTCTGATAGCTGATCGTTCTCCAACACCGGCAGATCCCCCCAGTTGGCGGGATCGTATTTATGGGCCTGAACCTCCGGGGTGAGAATTTCGTTGATCACCACCATGGCCCCGGCTTTATTGGGGCTGTTAAAGGGGGTGGCGATAAAATGGGTGTTGCCGATGGTTCCCTTATCAAAAATCACGTTCTTCGCCGATTCGGGAAACAGCCCGTCGTTGATTTGCTGGGACACCAGGTTCGGGTTATAGGACATGGCCATACGCACTTCTCCGTCGGCAAACATGTTTTCCAACTGGGCCACTGTGGCAGGGTAGGTTTCCCCCTCCCGCCATAAATAGGGCTTTAATTCCCGAAAGTATTCCAGGGCCGGCTCCATGGCTTCCCGTATTTCCTCCTCCGTGGCATCCATATCCATAAAGGGCTCATAGCCCACGGTTTCGTAGATGATGTTTCGAATAAAGGCACTGCCCACAAAATCCGGCGGGGCAGGAAAGGTGATCTCTCCGGGATGGGCCTTGGCATAGTCCAGCAGCTCCCGGTAACTTTCCGGAGGATTCGGCGTTACTTCCTCATCAAAGATCATCACAAACTGGGCCTTTCCAAAGGGGGCCTCATAGCCCTCGGTGGGAAAGCCGAAATCGTAAAGGACTTCCACATCCTCATCATCGATATAGGCATGGAAATTCGGAAGCAGGTCCGTAAAGGGTCCGTATAAAAGGTCATTGGACTTTGCGGTGTAAAAGTTCTCCCCGTTGATCCAGACCATATCCGCGGTGCCGGCGGCATCCGCCTGCTTTTCCCCCTGAAGTTTATTCAGTACCTCATCGATATCCATCCCCACCCATTCCAGGGTGATGTCGTATTCCTCTTTCATACGGTGGGCCAAGAAACCGTTCATCCAGTCATTGGTGGCCTGGGAACCGCCCCATCCGTAAAAACGGACTTCGGTGCCCTCGGCGGTTTCCACAATCTCCTCCCAGGTCATATCCCCGGGGTCTCTCGCCTCGGTGTCGGCTTCTCCACAGCCGGTAAAGGCCAAAAGGCCGGTGAGTAAAATGCCTATAAAAATCGGTACCCTATATCTTCTCATGGGTTTTCCTCCTTATTTACGTGTGTCATTTAGCGTAACCTACATCCAGTAAAACCTACATCCAATAAACCTATGATAACAACAAGCTCCTATTGTAAGAACCGCCGGCCTTCCATAAATCGCTGGCCTGCGGTAAAAAGTACCATGGCCCCAAAGATCAGTGCAATAATATCGGTGTAACCGGTAAGCAGGATCATCAAAGAGAACATCAAAAATCCTTCCGTTCGCTCCGCAAGGCCCGGGGGATAGTAAAAGGTTTTTTCCGAGGCTTTCTCCGTAGCCGCCCCCACGGTTAAAAATACGGTCATGTTTAGTATAATGGTTGAGGCCAGAATCACAAAAACCAATGGCTCCGAGGATAGTCGGTAGGCGATCATGATCAGCAGAGAAATCTCCACCAAGCGGTCAAAGGTGATATCCATTACCGTGCCGAATAGGGAGGCGGCCCGGCCTTTCCTTGCCATGGTACCGTCCACGGCGTCCAAAAACCCCGACAGCCACAGCACTGCCACGGCCCAAATCCCCGGTACCTGAAAATACAAAAGCACCGCGGGGATCAAGCCGATGATCAGCGCCATCACCGTTACATGGTTGGGGGTCAGGTTCCTTCTTAGAAAGAAATCCGCCGTCTTTTCAAAGGCCGGCTGTATGATTTTTCTGGCTTTCGTATCGAGCACTTTGCATCCCTCATTTCATCCCTTGCATCCGCCGGCTATCCGGCTTTGAGAAAAGCGGTTCCAGCGGTTCCAGCGGTTCTAGTGGTTATAGCGGTTATAATGGTTCTAGCATTATCCTTTTAACTCTTCGATCTCCGCCGACCGTTTCTTGCTGATGTATCCGGGAATAAAGGAGACCAGTACAAAGAACACCGCTCCCACGCCTAAATACAAGAAGGTGCGTCCCAAGTCCCCTTCCCCGCTTACCACGGATCCCGCCATGAAGTTATAGGCAATGGCGGCGGGGAGCATGCAAACCCAGGATACCAGAACATAGGTGCTCAGTTTGATTTTCGTCAGGCCGTAGGCAAAGTTTTGAAGATTAAAGGGAAAGATGGGCACCATCCGGGTAATCATCAACATTCTCCATCCATGCTTTTGTACCCCTTTATCGATCTTTTCAAACTGTTCATTGTCCCGGACTTTTTTCTCCACCATGGCTCTGGCGGCGTAGCGGGCAATCAAAAAGGCGGCGGTGGCTCCCAGCACCGATCCGATGGAGGAAAAAATCGTTCCCCGCACGGCGCCGAAGGCCAAGGCCCCCACAATGGTAATGGGCAGCCCCGGCAAAAACAGGATACAGGCCACAATATAAATCAGAACAAACACCACCGGCCCCAGGGCTCCGTACTGACTTACCCAGGACTCCAACTGCCGAGCATTATCCAAGCTGATATACTGATGGACGCCGCTGACTCGAATGGCTATAAAGGCGGCTACCAGCACCGCTGCCACCACCAGTAACTTTTTATACTCTTTTTTCAATATAATCCCCTCTGCTTTCTTTTATATTCTTTTATATTCGTTTATCATCATACTTCAAGTCGATACCCCGGAAACCCCCACTTCAAATTTCGTAGAAATTAAGTGGCGGGAGTATTCATCTTCTCAAACATTAGGCGATTCCTGTTACTCTTATTCTTTCCCCGGGGCCACTTTTTCAATCGCTTTTTTGGATTTGTAGCGATTGGTCCAATTCTTTACAGGATTGGCCATGGCGGTGGATATTTCCCGGTTGCTGTGATAGGGACCGCCAAAAATCAGATCCAATATATGCAGCGGCTTTTTCCCTGCAATGGCCATGGCATCCCGGCAGGATGCGCAGTAAACCAGCATATGCTCGGACTTCGCCTCTTCTCCCCTGGAAACCATCACGCTTTTGGCCAGCTCAAAATCCGCGGCCCCTACCATGCCTCCCATGCCGCAGCATCGGGTTTTTTCTTTGTTGTGGTTCAGTTCCTCGGTTGAATACCCCAGCTCTGCCATGATGTTTCGAATGCTTTGGTGAATCTCCGGCACATTTCGGGTGGGACAGGAATCATGAATGGCAAAGGTCAAGTCGCTGTCTTCACCGATGCCCTTGGCTTCCCGGGGCAGGCCGATTTCATCCAGCAGGGTCCATAGGGAAGTCACCTTCAAGTCGGGACTATGCTTTTCAACGATGTTATAACAGTTTTGGCAGGCCACGATCACCTCCCTTGCCCCTAAGTCCTGAAATTCTTTTCGCAGGCTTTCGTAACGCTGCTCAAACAAGGGTTTTTGCCCCATTAATCCCGTGGGCTTTCCGCAGCATTTCAGCACCGTGGCCAGCCCTTCCACCTCCCGGGAAAGATACTCGGTAATGTTTCGAACCAGTTCCGGACTGTAGGAAGGCAGGCTGCACCCGGGCATAAACACCCGCCGGCCTCCTTTCCCGTGGGGGTTGACCGTATTAAACATTTTGGAAAAGCTCAGCTTTTGATGCATTTCAATCCCCCCGTGACCTTTGATCGGGGATTTTCCCTGATTGTTTTCCGTCAGATCCTCCCGAATGGCCATAAAACCCTCTCGTAGTTCCAGTCCCTTGGGACAAACCAGGGTACAGGCCCGACACATATTACAGGAGTAGGGGATTTCCTTAGGCATCCCTTCATTTTTCACCGCCTCTTCCAATAGGGTCTTGGGACAGTCCGTATATTTTTCCATCATCTTGCATTCCGCCATGCATTTTTTACACACATCCTTGCCGTCCTTGGTACCTCCGATGCATTGGGCTTGTAGATCCTTTATCAACTCCAGCGTTTCCGCCGACAACTTTTTCTCCATCGCCTTTCCTCCTTTATGTACGTACAGTGGTTTCCTGTTTTTCCATCCTGGTTTCCTTCATCCCCTAAAAAAGCCATGAAACACGGAATTCTATTCTCTTTCATATCATTCCTATTGTATAGACTCCTTAACGAAAACACAATATATATGCATCAATGCCGATATTGAATTTGTTAATCGTATCATAGTTTTCGATAAATATTCTTTATTTGATACTCTTCTCCCTATTTGTTATGATTGCTTATGATATTAGAACCATTATCCAAGGATAGAAACTAAAAACTAAATTTAGGGGGAACATACAAATGAAAAAAGCATTGTTAATCAGCCTGTTGTTTGTACTAACCGCAGGACTCATCATGGGATGTGGAGCAAATGAAGACGAGGAAGCCTACAACTATATTTCCACCGAGGAACTGGCCCAGCGCCTGGACAACGGCGATCTTGAAAGCGGCGACATGATCATGGTCAGCAGTCAAACGGAAGAGGAATGGGACAGCGCCCATTTACCCAATTCCATCGCAACCCATGCACGACCTTTAGAAACCGATGAAGACTTTGCTAAACTGGAGGACGCCTTGGCAACCATTGAAGAAGGAGATATGGACGTTATTATTCTTTGCCCCGGCGGCGGCAGTGGTGCCACTCGACCCTTCGATTACTTTGAGGAAAACGGCGTGGATACCGATCGATTACTGATCTTAAGCGGCGGCGTAGGCCAGATGGAAGAGGATTATCCCGATTACGTGGTGTCCAACGACTAATCAGCCGAGCACAGTGAAAATCAGATTAAACCATCAGCAACCGGGAACGGGGACGCCCCCTTTCCCGATTTTTTTATGTCCTTTTCTTGCTGTTGTTTTTTCGGTACTATTTTTCCCGAAGCATTTTTCCCTGTCCCTTTTCCCCCAGCAATTTTTCCCCTTCTATTTTTTCGGTGCTTTTTCCCCCCCTCTAAAAGAATTCTCCAAGGATGTGCTATACTATTTTTAGATTTTTTTATATCCACCTGTAACCAAAATCTTTACATTCCGTTTATATAGTGAAAGGAGGTTTCCTATGAAGCCCGATGCCATAGATCAACTCTATGAAAAACACTATCACGAGCTTTACTACTATGCCCTCAATCTCTGTAAACAGGATGCCACGGCTCGGGATCTGGTAAACGAAACCTTCTACAAGGCGCTGATTGCTTCCGATCATCCCAGGGGCCCCTTTCGGTACTGGCTGTTTCGGGTGCTGAAAAACCTCTTTATCGACGGGCAGCGAAAAAACCGGGAGATTCCCCGGGAGGACCTTAGCAACAACCAAGGAGAGGCTTCCCCCTACATAGGCCCGGCGGACAGCCTCCTGCTCAAGGACGGCAACCGAAGGCTCCACAACCATTTGATGGCCCTGACCCCGGAGGTGTACCGGGAAGTACTGTACCTTTATTACTTCGGGGAACTGTCGGTCTCCCAAATCGCCGAAACCATAGGGAAAAGCAAAACCCATACCAAAACCCTGCTACACCGGGCACGGAGGAAACTGGGCAAAGAATTAAAGGAGGATTGCTATGAATTTTAAAAAGCTGATACAACGTTACCGGGAAGGCACCGCCACGGCGGAGGAAAGAAAACTGGTGGAACAGGAACTGGAAAAGTATGAATCCATTGAGGAATATCTAACGGAGGATCTGGATGAGCGTTTTATCCCCGGGGAAGCCTCAGAGAAAGGAGAAGATCCCCACCATACCCGCCGCGGCCCCGGGGAGGATTTTAACATCCGGCAACTGGTGAACCGAAGGCTTCGAAGGGTGATTCTTACCTCGGTGGTGATTGTGGTGCTCCTTTATGTAACCATTTTCTACGGGATCTCCGCCCTGGTGGACCAAACCCACTACGACCCCTCCGCCGTAACCAAAGCTGAGGAGGGAGAGTACCCCCGTACCGATTTTCACTTTGATATCACCGCCTACGTCAGCCTGAACATGCCGGGCTACTCCCTGGCTTCCTTTACCCCCACGGATTCCCAAGGTTTTGGAAACTACGAAATCCACTATCCCCTACGGGATCTGTTTACCCGGGAAAGACAAGGCCACCGGGTGGATATTTCCCGAAGCCGCCTGGCCTATGCCGACGGGGGAATCTTCGATATTCAACACCGCCACAACCTCTGGGAGGGTTTCGACCTGATCCGTTACCCGGGGACTTTTGAAAGCGAAGACATGGGAAGGGAGGAGGCGGAGGAGCATCTTCAGCGGGAAACCCGGCGAAAAAATGAAATCACCAAGGAGTACCTGGATGAGATGAACCCCCTTTCCTACCTTTCCATGCATATGGTCTTCGAAGAGGATCTGTCGATGCTGGAGTTTTTACACCTTAGCCGGGAGCATCGGGACCTGGAGTTTAAATGGGTGGGGATCCGCACTAATGCTGAGGGCACCCGTTGGAGCGAGAATCAGCCCCAGCATCTGATCGGCTTTAATCCCAATCCCGGGGACGAACCCTCGGGAAACAGCCGGCCGGCCCCCGAGGAGTACCCGTTGTTTTATTTAGGGGACCTTTGGGATGAGAATCTTCGCCATGACGACGATTTCGCCGAGATGTACGAAACCCATTTCCATTCCCGCCTCCGCTACCTCAGCGGACGCCAGGAATTCATCGAGATTTTCGATTACAATATCTACAAAGAAGACTTTTACCAACAGGCCCTGGAGTATGTTGAAGATCAGGGAATTTACACCTACGGCGTGGTGGTCCACGGCACCGCCGGGGACTTTAGGGAGGCCCTGGAGGACCTGCCCTACGAATCCCTATTCATCCATGAGGCCCTTCCCCTATCCCCGAATATCTATTATTAAAGAAATTCTGCATGGGAAACATGCCAATTATCCCAAACATTTTCTGCTTACTAAGCATTTTCCACACAAAAAAAGCGAAGGCTTTCCCCGGGTTGATTATCCCGAGAAGCTTTCGCTTCTTTATTTGCTTTATTCTTATCCCTTCTAATACCGATCACTCACGGTACCGATCACTCCTGCAAGTCTACAAGGCAATCCGAACCTCTTGGGAGCACTCCTTCAGAGGAATGGTCACGGTGACGGTGGTGCCCACATGAAGCTGGCTGCTTACTTTGATCTCCCCCTCCATCAGCTCCACCAAATCCTTGACGATGGGCATTCCCAGCCCGGTCCCCCGCTCGTTGTGGATTTGCTGATTGTCCCCTTGGTAAAAGGGGGTGAACAGCTGTTGCAGATCCTCAGGAGAAATTCCAATCCCCGTATCCCGCACCTGAAACTTCAGCCAACCGTTTCCCTCTTGATCCTTGTAACTCCCTGCCACAACTTCCACCCGGCCTTTTTCCGTGAATTTAATGCCGTTACTGATCAGGTTTTCCAGCACCTGGTGGACCCGGGTACTGTCCAGGCATACCTCCTCCGGTAGCCCTTTTTCCAACAGCACTTCCAGGTCCACCCCTTTCGCCTCGGCCTTTTCTTTTTTCGTATTTTCCAATCCCCGAAGCAAATCCGAAAGCACGAAGGTCTCCGCCTCCAAATGCATCTGCCCCATGGTGATTTTTTCATAGTCGAATAAGTCGTTGATAATGTTTTGCAGGTTTTTCGAGGAGTAAAGAATGGTATCCAGGTATTCCTGCTGCTCCCCGGAGATCTTTGTATCCTTCAACAGCTCCAAAAATCCGATGATCCCGTGGAGGGGGTTTTTCATCTCATGGGAGATCTTGGCCATAAACCGGCTTTTATCCAGGTTGGCCTCCTCGGCGATTCTCTTTGCCCTAATCAGTTCCGTCCGTTCCCGTTTCCGCTCGGTAATGTCCCGGATCACCCCGATGGAGTACCAGCCTTTTTCCATTTTGATTGCTGACAAAGAGAGTTCCATGGGAAAGAGCTCTCCGTTTTTCCGTTTGGCCTCAAACTCCGCCGTGCGTCCGATTACCTTCCCCGTTCCGTCCTTTACGAAGGTTTCATGATTCTTGCTGAAGGCTTCATGATAGCCCTTCGGTGTCAGTAATTCATGGAGGTCCTTGCCTAAGGCTTCCTCCTTGGTATAGCCGAAGACCTTCTCCGCCGCATTGTTCCACTGAAATATTTTCCCCCCGGGGTCCATAATCACCAGGGGTTCCAGCATGGAGGAGAGAATCCCCTGAAGCTGGCGGTTGGTCTCTTCAATTTCCCGGCGGGCCACCACCCGTTTGGTGATGTCCTCCACTAAAAGGGCCACGTAACCCTCCTGGGGTAAGTAGGTTTTCACCTGTAAGTGACGATCCAGATTCTCGGAGTAGTAGGGCCGGTTCACGGTTTTCTCCCCCAGCACGATGTCCCGGAAAAAGGCCATCCAGTCCTGGTGGTTTTTGCCGATGGCCTGTGAGGCTTTTTTCCCCACAAAACGCCCTTCCTCAATCCCAATAATCCGTTGAAAATAGGGGTTTACGTTTAGGATCTCGAAATCCACCGCCACCCCTTCTTTGTTATAGATCAAACGCTGCAGAGACAGCCCCACATTCATTTCCTTCACCAGCAGCCGGTAGTTTCGCTCCCTTTCCAGAAATCGATTAATGGTTTGGTCTTTCAACAGGGCCAGGACCTGCTCCTCCGACAGGATGTTGAAGGGATCCTGCTTCGATTCCGGCTCCGCCCCCCGTTCTTCTTGATCCATGTATTTTTCCAGAATACCTATGATTTTTTCCAGTTCCGCCATGATACCCCTACTCTCCCTTAAGATAGTTAAGATTATACCACAAATAACAAATATATACAGAAAATTTTTCTTCCAAAACCCTCTTTTTTTGCGGTTCGGAAAACCGAAAAGGGGTTTGACCTCCACCCTCCCGGGTATAGGTGATATAAAATCTTTGCCATTAAACAGGTAAAACAGGAGGTTATTCAATGAATTTCGAACCGCTGCTTATCAAAAACCGCATTCCGGATTTTCTGATCCGCCAGGGAGCCCGGCGGATGACCGCCGCCCGCTTAAAAAACATCACATCCTATACCGCCGAGGGGCATCAGGCTTATCTCAATCAATACATTGAGGATCTGAAAAACCAGCCCATCGCCATCAACACCGCCGAGGCCAATGAACAGCACTACGAACAGCCTACGGACTTTTTCCGACGGGTTCTGGGCGATCATATGAAATACAGTTGCGGTTACTGGGAACAGGATTTGCCCTTTGATCGCCTTAAAGACTATGTAACCGATGCGGAACAAGCCATGCTGAAGTTGACCTGCCAACGGGCCGACGTAGCAGAGGGACAGGATATTTTGGACTTGGGCTGCGGCTGGGGGTCCCTGGCATTGTATATGGCAGAGGCGTATCCTTCCGCTAATATCTGGGCCCTTTCCAACTCCTCCACCCAGAAAGCCCATATCGATGGCCAAGCAAAAAAGAGGCAACTCACCAACCTGAAGGTCATCACCGAGGACATCAATGACTTTACCACCAAACAGCGGTTTGATCGGGTGATCTCCGTGGAAATGTTTGAGCACATGCGCAATTATGAAGCGCTGATGGATAAGATTGCGGATTTTTTACGGCCCGAGGGTCGTCTGTTCGTCCATATCTTTACCCACCGGACCACCCCTTATGCCTATGAGGTTCGAAGCGACAACGATTGGATGGCCAAATATTTCTTCCTGGGGGGCACCATGCCCAGTCGGGATCTTCTCCATTACTTTGACCGCCGATTTTCCTTAGAACAGCAGTGGGCGGTATCGGGCCTTCATTACCAAAAAACCCTGGAGGCCTGGCTGCAGCGAATGGATGCACAAAAACAGGAGATCATGCCCCTTATGAGTGAAATCCAGGGCCCGGATCATGCCCTGAAATGGTGGGTGTACTGGCGGGTATTTTTCATGGCCTGCGCCGAGTTTTTCTCCTTCAAGGGCGGCGATGAATGGTTCGTCAGCCATTACCTGTTCCAACGGCGGTCCCTGTGACCAGTAAGACTCAAAATGACTCAAAGGTGACTCAAAGGGGACGGAGGTGTTTGAGTCATTCCGTGACTCAAACGCCTCCGTCCCCTTTGGGTCATCTTTGTT
>CAZTIJ010000046.1:0-12513 GCA_964613365.1 uncultured Clostridiaceae bacterium
CTCCATGATGTTATTGATCGAAGGGATTTTGGCCATATTTTTACTACTGATCGCCGTGGCTTTTTACGGCATCTCCCTTAAGGACATCAAATCCGTGGAGGAAAAGGCCATCCGGGGCATACGGCCGAAGAACTGGTTCGAAACATTGGAAAACTTAAAGCAGGACGGGTTTCCCTATATGGTATCCTTTCCGGCCCTTTTCGTTATATTGTTCATTGTAGTGGTACCGGTCATCACCACCTTGATGCTTTCCTTTACCAATATGAACCCCCAGAACCAGTCGAAGTTCTCCTGGATCGGCCTGGACAACTACCGTATGCTGATTATGGGAGAGGGACTGGCGGGATCGGTGTTTTGGCAGATCCTAGGGTGGACCCTGATCTGGACCTTTGTGGCCACCACCTTTGCCATTGTCATCGGTTTTGCCCTGGCCTTGATTACCAACCATGACCGGGTTGTGGGAAAAAGGTTCTTCCGGACCATTTACCTTCTGCCTTGGGCGGTTCCCGCCTTTATTACGATTTTATTCTTTAGCATTATGTTCTCCCCCAACGGGGCCCTGACCGACATCATCAGCAACGTTTTCGGCGAGCGGATTGTGGTCAAGCACAGTACAAACCTTACCAGGCTGACCTTGATCGGCCTCCAGGGTTGGCTGGGAAGCGCCTACATTTTCCTTCTCACCACAGGGGTCCTTCAGGCCATTCCTTCGGACTTGTATGAAGCGGCGGACATTGACGGGGCCACCATCTGGCAAAAGACCCGGCGAATCACCATGCCCATTGTGCTGTTCCAGACGGCGCCCTTGTTGATTACTCAGTACACCTTTAATTTCAACAACTTCTCCATTATCTACCTGTTCCATGGAGGAGGTCCCTTCAATCCCAGCCGTTACGGGAATCTTGCCGGGGGCACCGACATCCTGGTCTCCTATATCTATAAGCTCACCATGGTCAATCAGTACCAGGCCATCAGTGCTGCGATTATTCTGTTCGTCTCCCTGGGAGTGATGTTCTTTGCTTACCTGGGCTTTAGAAACTCTAAGGCATTTAAGGAGGAGAGATTATAATGGACCCCACAAAAAATGGTCGTAAAAAAACCTTTCTGGAACGGATGGGAGAGCAATTTCCCTTCCTCCAGAGGAAAAATAAAAGCAAACTCTATCTTTCCGATCGTCAGCCCTTAACCCTTAAGGGAAAAATCGGCCTGGGAATTGCCCATCTGGTTCTGATCCTCTGGGCGATTATTATCCTCTGGCCCCTGTATCAAATGGTGGTCTCCGCCTTTAACGGCCTCCAGGACGGCTATTTGGTTCTGAATCGGAATTTCGAATTTTCCCTGGATCATTTTGAGTATCTCTTTACGGAGACTTTGTATCTGGCCTGGGTGAGAAACACCCTGTTTATCTCCATTTCCACGGCTTTGCTGACGTTGTTGTTCGTCTCCTTTACCGGGTATGCCTATTCCCGCTACCGGTTCAAAGGGCGAAAGTCATCGTTGATGGCCATATTATTGATTCAGACCATTCCGGTGTTTGCAGGGATTACGGCATTTTTTACGATGCATTCCATCCTTTCCTCGGTCCTTCCCTACTTCACCCGGCAGATGATGCTGATTTTGATCTACTCCGGCGGAGCCATTGCGGCGAATACCTTTATTCTGAAAGGCTACATCGACTCCATATCCACGGAGTTGGATGATGCGGCCAAAATTGACGGTTGCAGCAATATGCAGATTTACCGACTGATTATCATGCCCGTGGCAAAACCCATGTTGATGATCATCGGTTTATGGTCCTTTATCGGACCCTTTATGGACTTTTTAATGCCCCGGGTGCTGCTCACAAGCCCAAGGTCCTATACCCTGGCCGCCGGCCTGTTTACCCTGGTAAATGATTTTCGAACCATGAACCAGCCGGCCTTTGCCGCCGGAGGCTTATTAACCGCAATTCCCATTGTAATTCTGTTTGTCAGTCTCCAGGGCCAGTTGGTCTCGGGACTTTCCAAGGGTTCCGTTAAGGGATAAAAACAGGGTAGCAAGGAGATCATTACACAAGGAGGAAATGCAATGAATGTCGTGCTGAAAAACATCGGGAAAAAATATGAGGGGAGAGAGGAATTCACCTTAAAAAATATCAATTTGGAAATCCAGGAGCAGGAATTCTGTGTGATTTTAGGACCGTCGGGCTGCGGAAAGACCACCATGCTTCGAATGATTGCAGGATTGAACTCCATTACTGAGGGGGACCTTCTTTTCGGGGATAAACGAATGAATAAGGTGGCGCCCAAGGACCGGGACATCGCCATGGTTTTTCAGTCCTACGCGCTGTATCCCCATATGACGGTGTACGAGAATATGGCCTTTTCCCTGACCATGCGAAAGGAACGGAAAAGCCTGATCGATGAGCGGGTTCAAGAGGCGGCGAAGGTCCTTCAAATGGAGGAGAACTTATACGTAAAGCCTTCGGATATTTCCGGGGGACAGCGACAGCGGGTTGCCCTGGGACGGGCCATGGTTCGTAATCCGAAAGTTTTTTTGATGGATGAACCCTTATCCAATCTGGATGCGAAGCTCCGAGAGCACATGCGGGTGGAACTGATCCGGCTTCACAAACAGTTGGGTACCACCACCATCTACGTAACCCATGATCAAACCGAGGCCATGACCATGGCCAGTAAAATAGTACTGATGAACGACGGCATTATCCAACAGGTGGGCAAACCCGATGATCTGTACATGCGACCGAAAAACCTGTTTGTGGCCGCCTTTATCGGGTCCCCCTCCATGAATATTATTCAAGGAAAAATTGAACAGGGCCGGTTTATTTCGGATAACCGTTTGATGATGATCACTCCCACTGAGACCCACCGGGAAGGATTAAAGGCCTATGAAGGGAAAACGGTGTCCGCAGGGATTCGACCGGAGCGCTTTGAATCCGGAGGGGAGTACGGCGATACCTTTAATGTGAATGTGGATGTGGTGGAAATGCTCGGGAAGGAAAAGATTCTTTACGGGCAACTGGATGACGGCCATGATCTGATCATCTCCACCCCCGGTCACTATCCCTATGAAGGGGGCAACCGTTATTCCTTCGGCTACGATTTAGAGGCCATTCATTATTTTGATCAGGAAACCGGCGAGCGAATTAATTAGTTCCTTTCTCAGCGGTTCCTTTGATGGGATAGGGAGCATATTTCCAATGAATTTTGTTGTATCGGTGCACTCGGGATATACAGCCCGGAAACGATGAGGGGGGTAAGCGTTGAACAAGAAAAAAACCGTAACGATTAAGGATGTGGCGAAAAAAGCGGAGGTTTCCTCTTCCACGGTTTCGAGGGTGATTTCCAAAAGCTCGAAAATCAGCCCGGAAACCACCAAAAAAGTGTTGCACTGCATGGAAGAGTTGGGCTATCATCCCAATGCCATCGCCCGGTCCCTGGTCAGTCGTAAAGCGGGGACCATCGGGGTGATCATGCCCTCCACTTCCAAGGATGCCTTGCTCAACCCCTTTTTTCCCGAGGCCCTTCGGGGGATTACCCACGGTGCCTCCAAGGCCGGTTATGATATCTTATTGTCGACCAATGACAGCAAAGAGGAAGAACTGGCCGTCATAAAGAAATATATCAACAGCTCGAAGGTGGACGGGATTTTACTGATGTCCAGTGAAGTGGGAGATATTTGCGTGGAGTATTTGTCCTCCCTGGACTTTCCCTTTGCCATCATCGGCTCGCCCAGTGAACACGGGGACAGGATCAATCATGTGGATAACGACAACTACATGGCCACCTATGAGCTGACCCGGTATTTAACCATGAAAGGCAGAAAAAACATTGCCATGATTGCGGGGGACCTTTCTTTGATGGTGACGAAAAAGCGGATCGAAGGTTATCAAAAGGCGCTGGAGGAGAGCAATGTAACCTTTGATCGGAACAAGGTATACACCGGAAGTTTCGATGAAAAAACCGGCTATGAATACGCCTCCATCATCGCCGATTTAAAGCCGATCCCCGACGGGGTGATTATCACCGATGATCTGGTGGCCTTTGCGGTGGTCCGCCTCTTTAAGCAACTGAAGCTCGAGATCCCGAGGGATATTGCCGTAGCAAGTTTTAACAACAGTGTGCTGTCCCGATACTCCAATCCCCCCATCACTTCGGTGGATATCAACGCCTCGGCACTGGGGGAGGAATCCATAGCCCTCTTGGTCTCTGCCATGGAAAAGGGAGAACGGGGGAACAAAACCATCATTCCCCATATTATTTATAAAAGAAAATCCACGGAAGAGAAAGAATGAAAATCCTGCCCAGGCAGGTTTTTTTATTGGAAAAGAAAGTGCCTTGGGTATTTCCATCCTCCCTGGGTATAATTAGAACAGCATTTATGTATGAAGGAGGGGATGATTTGAAAAAAAAATCGGTGCCAATCGATTCCGCTGAAATTTTTTACTTCCATGAAGGGACCCACCAGCGGGCCTATCAGTTTATGGGTGCCCATCTGCGAGAAGAAGAAGGAAAGAAAGGGGCCCGTTTTACCCTATGGGCCCCCCACCCGAAGGAAGTCCGGGTGATCGGAAACTTCAATCAATGGAATGGGTCCCGTTATAAAATGGAGCCTTTGGAGGAGGCCAACCTGTGGACCCTGTTTATCGAGGGAGTACAGGAGGGGGATCTCTATAAATACGAACTGATCACAGCCGAGGGTCAGGTTCTTCGAAAGGCCGATCCCTTCGGCTTTTATACGGAGCATCGCCCCGGCACCGCTTCCATCCTGCAACGGTTGGACCATCACCAATGGCAGGACGGAAAATGGGAAAGGGAAAAATCCCGAAAAAGGATGTACGATCAGCCCCTGTCCATTTATGAGGTTCATTTAGGATCCTGGAAGAAAAGTCCCGAAGGGAAATTTCTTACCTATCGGGAACTGGCTAAGGAACTGGTGGACTACGTAAAGACCATGGGTTATACCCACATCGAATTGTTGCCCATTATGGAACACCCCCTGGATGAATCCTGGGGCTATCAGACCACGGGCTTTTACTCCGTTACCAGCCGCTACGGAACCCCCACGGACCTCATGTATTTTATTGATGCCTGTCATCAACAGGGCATCGGGGTGATCCTTGACTGGGTTCCGGGACATTTCTGTAAGGACGAGCAGGGGCTGGCTTATTTTGACGGAAAAGCCCTGTATGAGTACGATGATTTTTCCCGGGCCAATAACAAAGGGTGGGGAACCCTGAACTTCAACCTGGGCAGACTGGAAGTGCAAAGTTATTTAATGTCCAATGCCATGTTCTGGTTCGACGTCTTCCACGTGGACGGAATCCGGGTGGATGCGGTGTCCAACATGATTTACCGGGACTTTGGAAAGGATCCCGGAGAATGGACCCCCAATGCCCTGGGAGGCCGGGAAAACCTGGAGGGGATTAAATTTTTACAAAAACTGAATGAAACCGTGTTTGAAAACTTCCCCGGGGCTTTGATGATGGCCGAGGAGTCCACGGCCTTTCCCAAGGTCACCCATCCCACGGATACGGGAGGGCTGGGCTTTAATTATAAATGGAATATGGGCTGGATGAACGATACCCTAAAGTACATGAAAAAGGATCCGGTTTATCGAAGGGCCCATCACCATAAGATGACCTTTACCATGACCTACAGCTATACGGAAAACTTTGTTCTGCCCCTTTCCCATGATGAAGTGGTGCACCTGAAAAAGCCCCTGCTTCAAAAAATGCCCGGGGATTCCTGGCAGAAATTCGCCAACCTCAGGGCCTATTTCGGATTCATGTTTGCCCATCCGGGAAAAAAATTGAATTTCATGGGCTCCGACATCCCCGAACTGCGGGAGTGGGATCCCAACCGGTCTTTGGACTGGGGACTGCTTCAGCGCAGGGAACATCAAGCCTATCATCGGTACAAGAAAGATCTGCTCCATTTTTATCAAGGGGCGTCGGCCCTATGGGAGCAGGATCATCATCCCCAGGGCTTCCAGTGGATCGATGCCGATGATATGGATCACAGCATCTACAGTTTCATTCGACGAAGCAAAGAAGAAGAACTCATCGTCGTATCCAATTTCACCCCTGTGGTGAGAGAGGGTTATCCCTTAAAGCTTCCGAAAGAAGGGGTATATGAGGAGGTGTTCAACAGTGATCTCAAAGGGTACGGGGGATCCGGCGTACAGAATGAAGGAAGCTACCGTACCGAAAAAGTAACCAACGAGGCCCTTTGGGGCGGGTCGATTCAAATTACCCTGCCGCCTTTAGCCACCCTCTACTTTAAAAGAATCGGGGGGGCTAAAAAGCACAACAAAAACCGGCGCCGGGGATAAGCGGAGACATTGGGCATAGCCCTATAAAAAAACGGAGGTGTTTGTATGGAAAAAGAAGTAGTCGCCATGCTGTTGGCGGGAGGCAGAGGTACCCGTCTTGGCCAGTTAACCGATGATATCGCCAAACCGGCGGTGCCCTTTGGAGGCAAGTATCGAATTATTGACTTTACCCTGAGCAACTGTGCCAATTCGGGAATCCACACCGTGGGGGTCTTGACCCAGTACCGGCCCATGACGCTGAACAGCTATATCGGAATCGGAAGTTCCTGGGACCTGGATAAGACCATGGATGAGGCCGGAGACGGCGTAACCATCCTTCCCCCTTATATAAACAAAGACGGAGGACAGTGGTATTCGGGAACCGCCAACTCCATTTTTCAAAACATCGAATACATCGATCAGCAAAATCCCGACCATGTACTGATTCTATCGGGGGATCATATTTACCGGATGAATTACCAGGGATTGATTGACCATCACAAAAAGATGCAGGCCGATGCCACGATTTCAGTGATTCGTGTGCCCTGGGAGGAGGCCAACCGCTTTGGAATTATGAACACCGATGAGGAAGGAAGGATTGTGGAGTTCCAGGAAAAACCCGAAAAACCGAAAAACAATCAGGCCTCCATGGGCATTTATGTTTTTGATTGGAAAATTTTACGCCAGCAACTGATCGAAGACGACGGAAAAAAAGACTCTTCCCATGACTTCGGGAAGGATATTATTCCCCAGCTCCTTGAGAAAAACAAGAAACTCTATGCCTACAACTTCAGCGGATACTGGAAGGATGTGGGGACGGTGAAAAGCTATTGGGAGGCCAATATGGATTTGTTGTCCAAGGACTTCATTCTGGATCTGTTTGATAGAAAATGGGTGTTCCGTTCGGAAAATTATAAAGTGGCTCCCAAATACGTAGGAGAACAGGCGGAGATCCACAGTGCCCTGATCAGTGACGGGTGTAAAATTCTAGGCGAAGTGGACACCACGGTGATTTTTCCCCAGGTCTTTGTGGGAAAGAAAACCCGGATAAAGGAATCGGTAATTATGCCGAGGGTTCAAATCGGAGAAGGGGTATTGATCGAAAAAACCATTATAGGAGAAGGCTGCATCATAGAAGACGGAGTACAGCTACCAAAAGACCCCGAAGGGGATGTGGTGGTCATTCCCCATCGATCAAAGGTCCTCCCCTCGGACAAAAATCCTAAGGGCTATGAAATTCAAGGGAGGGATAAGGCATGAAAAATATCATGGGAATCATTGATGACCGAAAAAGACCCAAGGGATTGAAGGATCTGATTGTAAAACGCTCTCCGGGGGCCATTCCCTTCGGAAGCAAGTACCGAATGATCGATTTGATTCTATCCAGTATGAGCATATCCGGCATTAAAAACGTGGGGATCTTTACCGGAGAATACAGCGGTTCCTTACTAAACCACGTAAAGTCGGGGAAGGAATGGGGGCTTTTGAGAAACAAAGACGGCCTGTTTATGCTTCCCTCCCGGTACGATGAGCATATTGATTACTTAGATCGTAGCAAAGAGGAATACGTGCTGTACAGCAACAGTACCATTGTGTACTTCACCAGTTACGAGCCCATGGAGCAGTTCTTCAAGGAAAAGGAGGCGGACATTGTCATCGCCTACTCTTTGGATAAGAAACCCCCCATGGCCGATGGACTGTATCTCAACCTGGAGGGGGACCGGGTGGTGGGTCTTTCCGGAAGACAGAAGAACAGTTCCTATGTTCGGTCCATGGAAGTGGTACTGATGAAGAAAAGGATTTTTAAAAAGCTGTTACAGGGAGTGGGGAAAAAAGGCGCCACGCCCATGGAAGTCCTACGCAGGGAATACAAAAATCATAAAACCTACGGTTATCTCTATAAGGGATATGTGGCCTATGTGGATAATCTTTATTGCTATTATAGGGAAAACATGGCTCTTCTAGAGGAAAGGCTTTGGACCGATTTATTCCAGGGAAGAGGGTCCATTATCACCATCCGTAACGATGAGGCTCCCACAAAGTACTTAGAAGCCTCCAATGTGAAAAAAACCCTTGTCACCGAAGGGTGTATCATCAAAGGGGATATTGAAAATAGCATGGTTTTCCGTGGAGTGAAAGTAAAGACCGGGGCAAGGATCAAAAACAGCATCATTATGCAAAAGGCCTTGGTGGGAAGACATGCGGTGATTGAGAACGCCATATTGGACAAGGATGTGGAGATCCGGGCGGGGGTAAAAATCATAGGCTCGCCGGAAAAACCCCTGTTTATATCGAAAAAAACCATTATAGAAAAGGAGAATTGATATGAAGGTCGCTTTTGTAGCCTCCGAGGCTTCGCCCTTTGCAAAGACCGGAGGGCTTGGGGATGTGATCGGTGCCCTGCCCAGGGCTCTGGCAAAAGAAGGGGTCGAAGTATCGGTGTTCCTTCCGAAGTACGGGGATGTACCGAAAGCCTATCGGGAGGAGATGAAAAAAATCAAGGAAACGGAAACCCACATTACCTGGCGCAGACAGTATGTGGGAATCGAGGGGCTGGAGCATGAAGGCATCCGGTTTTACTTTATCGACAACGAATACTATTTTAAACGTTGGGGACTCTACGGTTACGGAGATGACGGGGAACGCTTCGTATACTTCTCCAAGGCGGTGCTGGAGGCCATCAAGGTCCTGGGTGAAACCTACGACATCCTCCATGCCCATGATTGGCAGGCCGCGGCGATCCCCCTGTTTTTACAAACCCATTATCTGAAAGAACCCTGCTTTGAAAAAACCCGGAGCGTATTTACCATCCACAACCTGAAATACCAGGGGGTATTCCCCTATGAGGTCCTAGGGGAGCTGTTGGGGCTTGGGCCGGAGTATTTTCCCACCCTGGAGTTTCACGGAAGGGTGAACCTGATGAAGGGAGCGATGCAACTCTCCGACGCCCTGACCACCGTAAGCCCTAATTACAGTGAAGAAATCAAAACCGGTTTTTTCGGCGAAGGCTTGGAAGGGGTTTTAGCGGAACAGAGTCACAAACTTTACGGCATCCTCAACGGCATCGACGTGGAAGAGTACAGTCCGAGAACCGACGGGAAAATTTTTCGGAACTACGATGGGAATCACCTGGAAGACAAGGAAAAAAACAAAGAGGCATTACAAAAAAAGCTACAGCTTCCCCGAAAGCCCTCCACCCCGGTAATCGGGCTGATCAGCCGGTTTGTGGAGCAAAAAGGGTTTGATCTGATTCAGCGGATCATTTACGAAGTCCTGGAAGAGGACGTACAGTTCATTGTTCTCGGCTCCGGGGAAACAAAATACGAAGACTTCTTTAATCGGTTGGCCTATGATTTCCCTGAAAAAGTAAAGGTAACCATCGGCTTCGAAGAGACCCTGGCCCGGGAGATCTACGCCGGTTCCGATTTCTTTTTGATGCCCTCGTTATTTGAGCCCTGCGGCCTGGGACAGCTGATCGCCATGCACTACGGCACGATCCCCATTGTTCGGGAAACCGGAGGACTCCGGGATACGGTAACCCCCTTTAATGAATACACCGGGGAAGGGAACGGATTCAGCTTCGCCCATTACAATGCCCATGATTTGCTATACACCCTGCGAAGGGCCCTGGGCTTTTATCAAAACCCGGAAGTGATGAAAACTCTTCGACTGAATGCTATGAACCTGGATGTAAGTTGGCGAAAATCGGCCCGGGAGTACCATGCCCTGTACCGGGAGTTAATCCAAAGGCGGTGAGAAAATGGCAATGGTGGATATATCCGTAGAAGAAATCAAAGCCTCCATTGAGCTGAAACTACAGACCCTATTCGGCAGAACCTTTCAAAATGCTTCGAAATCTCAGATTTACAAGGCCCTGGCCACAACCGTACGGGAATACATTACCAAAGACTGGGCCTACTCCAAAGAACGGGTTCAACAGCAGAACAAGAAGCAGGTATATTATTTATCCATGGAATTTTTGATGGGACGATTTTTAGAAAACAACCTAATGAACCTGGAAATCCGGGAAAAGGTGAAAAAAGCCTTCGAGGAGTTGGATGCGGATTTCGATGAGATTCAAAGAGTGGAACCCGATGCGGGCCTGGGAAACGGGGGCCTCGGACGACTGGCCGCCTGTTTTTTGGACTCCATGGCCACCATGGGACTGCCCGGTCACGGAAACGGCATCCGTTATGAGTACGGATTGTTTCAACAAAAGATCAAAGACGGTCATCAGGTGGAGCTGGTGGACCCCTGGTTGGAATACGGAAATGCCTGGGAGGTATCGAAATCCGACGAGCCCCAACTGGTGCACTTTGGCGGTGAACTGGAGTATTATCAGGAAGGAAATCAGCTAAAGGTTCGATATCTCAACTGTCAATGCGTCAAAGCCATTCCCTATGATATTCCCATCCTGGGATATCAGTCCAGCCTAATCAATACCCTGCGGCTGTGGGGGGCGAGATCCTTAAAGCCTTTGGATATGGGACTATTCAGAAAGGGACAGTACGTGGATGCCCTGGCGGAAAAGGAGTTGGCCGAGGTTATCTCCAAAATGCTTTATCCCGAGGACATCCATGAAGAAGGAAAACACCTTCGCTTAAAACAGCAGTACTTCTTCGTATCCGCCAGCGTCCAAAGCATCATTAAAAAGTACAACCATACGGGACATCCTCTGATGGATCTTCCCAAGCAGATCGCCATCCATATCAACGACACCCATCCGGCCTTGGCCATTCCCGAAATGATGCGGGTCTTAATGGACGAAGAGGGACTCAATTGGAAACAGGCCTGGCTGATCACTCGGAAAACCTTCGCCTATACCAATCATACGATTTTACCGGAAGCCATGGAGACCTGGTCCGTAGAATTGATTCAATCATTACTGCCGAGGATTTATGATATCATCCATGAGATCAACGAACGGTTCTGTGGGGAACTCTGGGAACTCTACCCCGGAGACTGGGACCGAATCCAGCGCATGGCCGTGATCAGTTATGGTCGGGTGCACATGGCAAAGCTTGCCATACTGGGTTCCGGATCGGTAAACGGGGTGGCAAAGCTCCACGGAGAAATATTGAAAAAGGACACCTTCAAGGATTTTTACCAGGTGTATCCGGAAATTTTCAAAAGCATTACCAATGGGATCAGTCACCGGCGGTTTTTGCTGCTGGCCAACAAAGATCTGGCCCGGGAAATTACCGAAAGGATCGGGAAAGGGTGGATCACAGAGGCCGAGGAGCTGGAAAAATTAGAGGCCTTTGCCAAGGAGGAAGACCTCCAGGGGGCCCTGAAAAGAATTCGTCGGAAGAAAAAAGAGGAACTGGCAGACTATATTCTTTTTCACAATGGGATAGAGGTGGATATTGACTCGATTTTCGATACGCAGATTAAGCGGTTCCATGAATACAAAAGACAGCTGTTAAACGCATTGTATATCCTGTATCTATACAATCAACTATTGGAAAATCCCAAGGAGGACATTCATCCCCGAACCTTTATCTTCGCCGGGAAAGCCGCCCCGGGGTATCATAAAGCAAAGCTGATCATTAAACTGATCCATTCCCTGGCGGAGCGGATCAACAATGATAAAACCATTGAAGGAAAGCTGAAGGTGGTGTTCATCGAAAACTACAACGTAACCTTGGCCCAAAAGATTATTCCCGCCTCCGATGTAAGCAAACAGATTTCCACCGCGGGAAAGGAAGCCTCGGGAACGGGAAACATGAAATTCATGCTCAACGGCGCCTTCACCCTGGGAACCTTTGACGGAGCCAATATTGAAATGCAACGGGCGGTGGGGGAGGAAAACATGGAAATCTTCGGACTGCGGGAAGAGGAAATCGCTAACATCCGACGGGAAGGCAGCTACCGACCTCGGAAGATCTACGAGGAAAATTTAGCCTTGAGAAAAGTTATGGACCAGTTGATCGACGGAACCCTCGAGCCGGAGAACCCCCATATTTTCCGGGAAATATACGATGATTTATTACAGGGGGAGAACGGTTCCGGGGACCCCTATTTTATCTTGAAGGATTTCGAAGCCTATTGCCGGGGCAATGAAAAAATCAACGACCTGTATCAAAAGCCTAAAATCTGGTGGGAAAAGGGCATACGAAACATTGCCAAAGCCGGATATTTCTCCAGTGATCGAACGATTAGGGAATACAGCGAAGAGGTATGGGGTCTGAAACCGGTGGA